>JAZNHY010000238.1:0-6958 GCA_045577235.1 Lachnospiraceae bacterium | reverse complement strand
GACCCTTTTAAAGTCAACCTCATCGTTGCCGATCCAACCCGTACTGAGAAAACCATCTGCCTGGCAGCATCACCGGCCATCAAAGCACTTGGCGTGCCGAACCGCTGCCGCGTTTTTCAGATTCCAAAAGACATCCAATATATCATGGCGCCGGCGCGTATGCGGCTGTATATCCGTTACAGCGCACGTGTTTATGCCATCTATTTAAAATACTTTGCGCCGGAGGACATTCACGTTTATTCCGTGGATGAAGCCTTCATGGACGTGACGCATTATTTATCTCTTTATAAGAAATCGGTGCGCGATCTGGCCGTCTCTATCTTAAAAGATATCAAAGATACGCTGGGGCTGACGGCCACCTGCGGTATTGGCACCAATCTCTATCTGGCAAAGATTGCGCTGGATATCACCGCAAAGCATGCGGCTGATTTCATTGGCGAGCTGACAGAAGAAACCTATAAGGAGCAGCTGTGGGATCATCAGCCGCTGACAGATTTCTGGATGGTCGGAAGAGGAACGGTCAGCCGGCTGGCAAGAGTAGGCATCTTTACGATGCGCGACATCGCCATGGCAGATGAGGCGCTGCTGTTCCGCCTGTTTGGCGTGAATGCGGAGATCCTGATGGATCACGCCTGGGGGATCGAGCCGGTGACCATGGCAGACATCAAAAAATATCGGGCAAAATCCCGTTCAATTTCAAGTGGACAGGTCCTCGCAAGGGATTATAATTATAAGGACTGCAGACTGATCGTGAAAGAAATGTGTGACCTGTTGTGTCTGGAGCTGGTAAAGCAGCATAAGATCACAGATCACATTGCCCTGTCCCTGGGGTTTTCATTTAACCTGGACAGAAGGCCGCTTTCCGTATCCGAAAAACTAACGGTAACGACCAGTTCCAACCGTATCCTGACAGAGGCTATGATGGAGCTGTTTGACCGGATCGCGGATCCTGCTTTGTATTACCGCAGAGTCAATCTGTCTTTCGATAACCTGAAAGATGAGGAGATGGAACAGATGGATCTGTTTACGGATCCTCAGGTGATGGCAAAGGACCGGAAACTGCAGCAGGCAGCATTAGATATTAAAGAACGATACGGCAAGAACGCTCTCCTGAAAGGTATGAACCTGGAGGAGGCGGGCACGACGATCGAAAGAAACGGCCAGGTTGGAGGTCATCGGGGATGAATACCTGGAGTGAGATATCTCGCGCAGGGAAAGCAAGACGAAGCTCCATTTTCTGGCTGGATCGTACGATGAGAGAAGAGAGGACCAAAAGACCCGAGAATATACGGCCGAAAATGGATGTGGGAGAAAGAGCCAAGCTCTTTGCTCCTTATGCTGCGCTGGGCAGAATGGACACGGTTTTAAAACACGTGGAAGAAGAGCAGACAACAGGCGAGCTGACCCATGAGGCAATTCTGGATGATCTCTCCATGGAAGAGATCGATCTGCTGATGTCGGAAACCATCTCCGGCGAAGAGGACGAACTGCAGAATGAGTGATCATTTTAAATTAGTATCCGAATATAAGCCGACTGGCGATCAGCCGCGGGCGATCAGGGAACTGGTGGATGGCTTCAAAGCCGGAAACCAGTTTGAAACGCTGCTCGGCGTAACGGGATCCGGTAAGACATTTACGATGGCAAATGTCATACAGGAACTGAACAAGCCGACGCTGGTCATTGCGCATAACAAAACACTGGCCGCGCAGCTTTACAGCGAATTCAAAGAATTCTTCCCGGAAAATGCGGTGGAATACTTTATTTCCTACTACGATTATTACCAGCCGGAGGCCTATGTGCCGTCGACGGATACCTATATCGAAAAAGACTCTTCCATGAATGATGAGATCGACCGGCTCAGGCATTCGGCAACCACATCACTGGTGGAGCGCAGAGACGTCATTATCATCGCTTCCGTCTCCTGCATCTATGGCATTGGTGATCCGGAGGAGTATGCAAGCATGAGCGTGTCGCTCCGGCCGGGCATGAAGAAAGACCGTGACGAATGCATCCGCGAACTGATCAATATTCAGTATGACAGAAACGACATGGATTTTCAGAGAGGCACGTTCCGCGTGCGCGGCGATGTCATAGAAGTCCTGCCGGCCATGGCGGATAAGAATGCATACCGGATAGAATTCTTTGGCGATGAGATCGACCGGATCACTCAGATCGATACTCTGACTGGGGAGGTCAAAGCCCGCATGGAGCATGTTGTTATCCTGCCTGCCAGCTTTTATGTAGTCCCGCAGGAAAAGATGGAACGGGCTCTGGTCAATATCGATAAAGAACTGCAGGAGCGTTACGCCTGGTTTAAGAGTGAAGATAAACTGCTGGAAGCACAGCGGATTTGGGAGCGGACCAACTTTGATATGGAAATGCTTCGGGAGACCGGCATCTGTTCCGGCATAGAAAACTATTCCAGACATTTAACAGGTCTGGCACCGGGTGAGCCGCCGGCCTGCCTGATCGATTTTTATAAAAATGATTTCCTCATCATTATTGATGAGTCCCATATGACAGTCCCGCAGATCGGTGCCATGTATAACGGCGACCGTTCCCGTAAACAGACATTGGTAGATTATGGCTTCCGTCTCCCGTCTGCACTGGACAACCGGCCGCTCAAGTTTGAAGAGTTTGAAAGCAAGATCGACCAGCTGCTGTTTGTTTCTGCAACACCGGGTAAATATGAGGCAGAGCATGAGCTGCTTAGGACCGAGCAGATCATCCGTCCGACAGGCCTCTTGGACCCATCTGTGGAGGTAAAGCCTGTGGAGGGCCAGATCGATGATCTGCTTTCTGAGATCGTAAAGGAAACGGATAAAGGAAACAAAGTACTGGTCACCACGCTGACCAAGCGTATGGCGGAAGACCTGACGGATTATCTGAACGGAGCAGGCGTAAGGGTGCGGTATCTGCATTCGGATATCGCAGCGCTGGAGCGGACAGAGATCATCCGCGATATGAGGCTGGATGTTTTTGATGTTCTGGTTGGTATCAACCTTCTGAGAGAGGGTTTGGATATTCCGGAGATCTCTCTGGTAGCGATCCTGGATGCAGATAAGGAAGGATTCCTGCGTAGCGAGACATCCCTGATCCAGACAATCGGCCGTGCCAGCCGAAATGCGGAAGGCCGTGTCATCATGTATGCCGATGTGATCACCCGTTCCATGAAGGCAGCCATTGATGAGACAAACCGCAGACGTACTCTGCAGGAAGCATATAACGAAGAACATGGCATTACCCCGACCACCATCAAGAAAGCAGTCCGTGACCGGATTAGCATCACAAAAGAAGCGGCAGGAACTTCACGGAAACTGGAGAAAGATCCGGAATCCATGAGCAAAAAGGAACTGGGTAAACTGATCGAAAAGATCGAAAAACAGATGCGGAAAGCAGCAGCAGAACTGGACTTCGAATCGGCAGCAGAGCTGCGTGACGAGATGCTCGAGCTGAAGAAATACTTGTAGAAAGAGGAACACACATGGCTGCGAGAGAGCAGAAATGGATCAAGATCCGCGGAGCAGCGGAAAACAATTTAAAGAACATTGACCTGGACATTCCACGGAATGAGATGGTCGTCTTTACCGGGCTTTCAGGCTCCGGTAAATCATCTCTGGCATTTGATACCATCTACGCAGAAGGACAGCGCCGGTATATGGAAAGCCTTTCCAGTTATGCCCGTCAGTTCCTGGGACAGATGGAAAAACCAAAGGTGGAAATGATCGAGGGCTTATCCCCGGCTATTTCTATCGATCAGAAAGCAACCAACCGGAACCCGCGTTCCACCGTGGGAACCGTGACAGAAATACATGACTATCTAAGACTGCTGTATGCCAGGATCGGTATTCCGCATTGTCCGCAATGCGGCAGAGAAATCACAAGGCAGACCGTGGATCAGATGGCGGATGCCATCCTTTCCCTTCCGGAAGGAACGCGTCTGCAGCTGTTAGCGCCGGTAGTGCGAGGCAGGAAAGGTGAACATGCCAAACTGCTGGAGTCTGCAAAACGTTCCGGTTATGTCAGAGCGCGTGTAGATGGCGTGGTCTATGATCTGGATGAAGAGATCAAGTTGGAAAAAAATAATAAACATAATATTGATATCGTTGTCGACCGTCTGGTCGTGAAAGCAGGAATTGAATCCCGTCTGACGGATTCCATTGAGAACATCCTGAAACAGGCAGAAGGGCTGATGACAGTGGAGATCGTCTCCTGGCCGGAAGGCGCCGTAAAACCGAAAGCCGGCAAAAATGCCAGCCGGACAGAAGACGGACAGCTGATCCTTCCGGTGGATGAAAACAACGAGATTCATTTCTCTTCCAACTTTGCCTGCCCGGACTGCGGCATCAGCATCGGGGAGATTGAACCGAGAAACTTTTCCTTCAACAATCCATTTGGCGCCTGCCCGTCCTGCGCAGGAATCGGCTACAAAATGGAATTCGATCCGGAACTGATCATTCCGGACCAGAGCCTTTCCATTACAGAGGGTGCGATCGTAGCACCGGGCTGGGGCAGTTCCAAAAAAGAAGGAAGCTTTACGCATTCCACACTGAAAGCACTGGCAGAGGCACATAAGTTCAGCCTGGATACACCATTTGAGAAATTACCGAAAAAGATCCGTGAGATGCTGTGGCACGGAGATAACGTCTCCGTCAACGTCCACTACAAAGGACAGCGAGGCAGCGGCGTTTATCCGATCGTATTTGAAGGTCTGATCAACAATCTGAACCGCAGATACCGCGAGTCTCCGGATTCCTTCAAACGTGAATATGAAGAGTATATGCGGATCAGTCCGTGCGAAGAATGCGGCGGCAAGCGACTGAATAAACTCAGTCTTGCAGTGACTGTAGGCGATAAGAACATCCACGATGTTTCAGAAATGACCATTACGGACAGCCTGGAATTCTTTACCCGCCTGAGTGAGAGCAAGAAGCTTGGAAAAGCCGCACAGGAGATTGCCGGTCCTATCTTAAAAGAAGTGAAAGCCCGCCTGCATTTCCTGCAGGATGTAGGTCTGGAATATCTGACACTTACCCGGTATGCGGCAAGCCTTTCCGGCGGAGAAGCGCAGCGGATCCGTCTGGCAACACAGATCGGCTCCGGCCTGACCGGTGTGCTGTATATTCTGGATGAGCCGAGTATCGGTCTGCACCAGAGAGACAATGATAAACTGCTGGCAACGTTAAAGCAGCTGCGTGATCTGGGAAATACGCTGATCGTCGTAGAGCATGATGAAGATACCATGCGGCAGGCGGATTATATTGTAGATATCGGACCAGGTGCCGGCGAGCATGGTGGAGAAGTCGTTGCAACCGGAACAGCTGCCGATATCATGAAATGTAAAAAATCCATTACCGGCGATTATCTGGCCGGAAGGATCAAGATCCCGGTGCCGGAAGAAAGAAGAAAACCGACGGGATGGATCGAGGTTGTCGGCGCGGAAGAAAACAACCTGAAGAATATCAATGTCAAATTCCCGCTTGGCGTGATGACAGCTGTGACCGGCGTTTCCGGATCAGGCAAATCATCCCTGGTAAATGAGATCTTATATAAGAGCTTGGCCAAAACGCTGAACCGTGCTCATACCGTAGCGGGACGGCATAAAAAGATCCTTGGGATCGAACAGCTGGATAAAGTCATCTGCATCGATCAGAGCCCGATCGGACGGACACCTAGAAGCAACCCGGCAACTTATACCGGAGTCTTTGACCTGATCCGTGATCTGTTTGCACAGACAACGGATGCAAAGATGCGCGGATACAGCAAAGGCCGGTTCAGCTTTAACGTAAAGGGCGGCCGGTGCGAGGCCTGCGATGGCGATGGCATTATCAAGATTGAGATGCATTTCCTTCCGGACGTGTATGTAAAGTGTGATACCTGCCACGGCATGCGGTATAACCGGGAAACGCTGGAGGTCAAATATAAAGGCAAGAGCATTTATGATGTGCTGGATATGACCGTAGAAGAAGCACTGGAATTCTTCCAGAATGTTCCGCGGATCTATCAGAAGATCAAGACCCTGGATGAAGTCGGTCTTTCCTATATCAAGCTGGGTCAGTCATCCACCACACTTTCCGGCGGTGAGGCACAGCGAGTGAAGCTTGCAACAGAACTTTCCCGCAGGCCGACCGGCAAGACGTTATATATTCTGGATGAGCCGACCACAGGTCTGCACTTTGCGGATGTCCATAAACTGGTCAATATCCTGCGCAGACTGTCGGATGGCGGCAACAGTGTTGTGATCATTGAGCACAATCTGGAAGTAATCAAAGTGGCTGACTACATTATCGATATGGGACCGGAAGGCGGCGATAAGGGCGGCACCGTTTTCACCAAGGGCACGCCGGAGGAAGTGGCAAAAGATAAGAAGAGTTATACCGGCCAGTTCCTCAGGGAATATCTCGGAAAGCAATAATCGAAAACTTGACGGAAAAACAGCAATTATTGGACAAAAAAACCACAGATTTACGTATTGAAATGCGAAAATCTGTGGTTTAAAATTATTTCATATTTTTGAAAAACAGGAGGAAAAAACATGGCATTGTTAGTACGTCCGGATAACATGGAAAGAATCAGTACACCGGAGCAGGCGAAAGCTTATATTGAGGAACAAGTCAGGGATATTCAGGAGCAGGTCAAAGATAAGAAAGTGCTTCTTGCATTATCCGGAGGCGTGGATTCTTCTGTTTGCGCAGCCCTTCTGATCAAGGCAATCGGCCAGAATCTTGTTTGCGTACACGTGAACCATGGACTCCTCCGTAAAGGTGAGCCGGAGCAGGTCATCAAAGTGTTCAAGGAAGAACTTGGCGCAAACCTGATCTACGTGGATGCGGTCGATCGTTTTCTCAATAAGCTGGCAGGCGTAGATGATCCGGAGCAGAAACGTCATATCATCGGCGCAGAGTTTATCGATGTATTTGCAGAGGAAGCAAGAAAACTCGACGGCATCGAATTCCT
>JAZNHY010000237.1:0-2974 GCA_045577235.1 Lachnospiraceae bacterium | reverse complement strand
GGGTTGTCCGGACAGGATTACACCGGATATGAGATCCATATGGGTGACACGGTTTCTGATCAGGGCGAAAAGCTCCCGCAGCTGGTCCGTCATGGCAACGTATACGGCACCTATATCCACTCCATTTTTGATAAAGGCGGTATTGTTACTGAGATCGTAAAGACCCTGGCGAAAAACAAGGGGATCGATCTGGAAAAAGACAATGCCATTGATTATGCAGAATTAAAAGAACGTGAATATGACAAACTGGCAGACGTGATCCGCAGTTCCATGGATATGGATGCGGTCTACGGCATGCTGAGAGAATCATTGATCTGAGGATAAGATATGAAATATCACATTCTGGCATTTGTCGCAGGCTTCATTCTGGATCTGATTATCGGGGACCCGCACAATTTCCCGCATCCGATCCGGCTGATCGGCAAGCTGATCGACGTGCTGGATAAAAAATGGAATAACGGTTCCAGGCATCATCAGAGGATCATGGGACGCTGGCTGGTCGTTGCTGTGACCGGTTCTGCGGTCCTTGCGACAGCGATCCTTATTTTTGTTTTCTATCTGATCCATCCGATCGCAGGCATTGTTGTGGAGGCCATCCTGACCTACTATATTCTGGCAACCAAATCTCTGCGGGTGGAGAGTATGAAGGTCTGCCGTGCACTGGAATGCAGAGATGTCGAAGGTGCCAGACATGCAGTTTCCATGATCGTTGGAAGAGATACGTCTGTCCTGGATGATATCGGCATTGCAAAAGCCGCCATTGAAACCGTAGCAGAAAATGCGTCTGACGGCGTTATAGCACCGCTGATCTTTACCGCTATTGGCGGGCCGATCCTGGGTTTTTTCTATAAAGCAGTAAATACCATGGATTCCATGGTTGGATATAAAAATGATAAGTATCTGTATTTTGGACGGACGGCAGCACTGTTGGATGACGTAGTGAACTTTGTTCCGTCCCGGATCAGTGCATGGCTGATGATCATTGCCTGCCTTTTCCTGGGGAATGATTTCAGCGCACGTGATGCTATCCGCATCCATAAAAGAGACTGCCGCAAGCATGCCAGCCCGAACTCTGCGCAGACAGAAAGCACAGCGGCTGGAGCACTGGGAATCCAGCTGGCAGGCGATGCCGTTTATTTTGGCGAAGTACATAAGAAACCATTTATCGGGGATGCCTTAAGGCCTGTGGAATATGCAGATATCCGCAGGGTCAATAAATTAATGTATGGGGCGGCAATCCTGGGCGAGGTGATCTGCACAGCAATAATGTGTGTGATTGCTTTTGTATAGAAAGGTAGAAGCGATGTCACACGGCGGAGACCGTTATCGAAATAAAGTGCGGCTGGACTTTTCGGTCAATACCAATCCGGCTGGTGTTTTGGAAAGCGTCAAGCAAAGCCTGATCAACAGCATTTCCAAAGCAGAACACTATCCGGATCAGGAAGCATCCGCACTCAGGAAAGACTTAGCGGAAGCACTGCAGGTTCGGGAGGATATGCTTCTGTTTGGAAATGGTGCTTCAGAGATCCTGACAGCAGCAGTGCGTGCGGCAAAACCAGAGAATGTGCTTCTTCCGGTTCCGTCATTTTCCGGCTATCAATGGGCGCTCCGGCCGGAGGCTCCAAAGATCCGGTATGTCGAAATGGAAGATGATTTCCAGATCACACAAAAGCTGATTGGAGAGCTGACGGAAGAGATGGATATGCTCTTTCTGACAAATCCAAATAATCCGACCGGGCGGTATATCAGGCATGACCTGTTGGAAAAGATCCTGGATATATGCCGGGAAAAGAAGATCCTGGTGATCCTGGATGAATGCTTTATGGAGCTTAGTGATGATCCGGAGCAAAATACCTGCGTACCGCAGATCAGCCGCTGGCCGAACCTGATCATTCTGCGGGCATTTACAAAGAGCTTTGCGATCCCGGGCGTGCGTTTGGGATACATGATCTGTGCAGATACTACGCTGAATGAAAAGATCCGTCAGATGCTGCCGGAATGGAATCTTTCCGTGATGGCGCAGGATGCAGGCGTAGCTGCACTCAAAGAGATCGGAACACTGAAAGAAGCCAGAGAGCAGATCATAAAAGACCGTACACATCTGAAAGAACAATTAGAGGAAGCAGGCATGCAGTGTACTCCATCTAATGCAGGGTTTCTGCTGCTGAAGAGTCCTCGTGAAGATTTATATGAAAAGCTTTTGGAAAAAGAGATCCTGATCCGGGACTGCTCAGATTACCAGGGGCTTTCAAAAGGCTATTATCGTGTTGCAGTAAGACCAAAAGAGGAAAATGAAGAACTGATCCGCGCGGTCAGAGATGTCATTAAGGAGAAATGATGAAAGAAATTGAGTTTGTCAAACCGGAAGATATTGAAAAAAGAAGTTTTGAGATCATTGCAAAAGAACTTGCTGAAAAAGGGATCTCTCTTCCTGCAGAGCAGGATATGATAACACGCCGTGTCATCCATACCAGCGCAGATTTTGAGTATGCACATACTTTGACCTATTCTGAAAATGCTGTGGCTATCGCAAAAGAACTTTTGAAGAACGGGGCGGATATCGTAACCGATACCAACATGGGTCTTTCCGGTGTGAACAAAACAGTACTGGCGCAGTTTGGCGGAACGGCACACTGCTTTATGGCAGATCCGGATGTAGCAAAAGAAGCAAAAGAGCGCGGCGTTACCCGCGCAACCGTCAGCATGGAACGTGCGGCGGCTATTGAAAAACCAGTCATCTTTGCCATTGGCAATGCGCCTACAGCATTGATCTCTATTTATGAAAAAATGCAGACCTCTGACTGGAAGCCGGCGTTTATCATTGGTGTCCCGGTTGGATTTGTAAATGTAGAAGCATCCAAGGAATTGTTCCTGGATACAGATGTTCCATATATTATCAACCGCGGAAGAAAAGGCGGAAGCAATGTGGCAGCAGCCATCTGCAACGCCCTTCTGTATGAACTGCGCAAAGAGT
>JAZNHY010000236.1:0-2494 GCA_045577235.1 Lachnospiraceae bacterium | reverse complement strand
ATTTCGCTTTTTTCGGATCTGACTGATGTTGAAACTCCTGTTGGTTTAAGAGAGCAGATGGAAACGGATTGTGAGTAAGCGGTAAATGACACGTCTCTTGACAATAACATAGCCGCCATATACTGGCGGCTAGAAAAGGATCTTTTTATTTGCTGATCACAGACTTTGGTCTGTAACACTCTTTCGGCAATTATTCTGACCACGGCAGAAGATCGTGCAGAAATTCCAAACTGGTATCATCCATATGCTTCGGTATTTCTTCCAGCAAATACTTCATGTACTCATATGGTTTCAAATCGTTGGCTTTTGCTGTTTCAACAATGCTGTAAACGATGGCACTGGCCTTTGCCCCATGAATTGTATCGCTCATTACCCAGTTCTTCTTCCCGATACAGAAAGGACGTATGGCCACTTCGGCCGCGTTATTTTCCATGGGAACATCACCATGATCCAGGAACACTCTTAAATACTCCTCCTGATTCAGGGCATAGGTGATCGCCCTGCCAGTCAGTGACTTCAGGGTAACATCGCCGCGATGTTCTTTCAGCCATGTAAAGAACTGATCCACCAAAGGCTTCAGGTTTTTCTGTCTTTCCTGAAGTCTCTCTTCCGGCGTCATCGAATCCAGTTTGTTGTCAAGATCGAACATTTCTCCGATCTTCTTCACCGCTTCTTCCGCGATGGATCCGGCTGCTGTTTTCTTTCCGGATTTTCCCAATCCTTTTAAGGCATCCTTAAACTTCCGGTTTAAATGAACCCAGCAACCAGCGACGATGATTTCCCCTCCTCGTATTCGAAACAGTTTGTGGTATACTTCGTAGCCATCGGTCACGATAATTCCAAAGAATTTTTTCAGGAATTCCTGCGGATGGGAAGCATGCCGCGTTTTCTGATAATCGAAAATGATAACCGGATGCGGGTCTAACCGATTCGAACGATAGACCCACATATAGCTTTTGGATCCGGCTTTTCGACCATCTTTGGTCACCAGCGTCGGTGTTTCATCGACATGAAGCACATGATGCGTGAACAAGTCTTCGATCATTCGATCAATCAACAAAGAGAAATAACGTTCAGAAGCCATGATGATCCAATGTGCCATCGTCTGCCGACTGAAGGGAACCTGGTTCCTTTTGAATTCCTGTTCAATCCGATAGAGCGTGAGAGCATTGGTATATTTTCCATTCATGACACCGCTGACAAGGGAAGGTGTGGCAAGTCCTTTACCGAACAACTTTTTCGGAGCATCGGCTTTGACAATATGACTATTATCATTTTTGGCGCAGTACACATGAACATGCGTTTCCTTCACATAGAACTCAGCGGGAATATACTCTACTTCTTGAACAATTTCATCCGGCATTTCCCGATAACCATTTGGAAACATTTTTTTTAGCGTCTCTTCATCGATTCGATTATGTTTAATTTCCTTACGGAGCTTACTGAGATCGATGGCCTGCTTTCCTTTTGGACGCTTCTTACGTGTATGCTCTTTAACGACAACTGCTGATTCTTCCTCCGGGCCTGCCTCGTCAACAATTGCTTCAGCTTCGTTGAAAACACTGTCAATGACAAGTTGACCATCCCGGATGGCTTCTTCTTCACGTGCCTCTGTTTTTCGTCCATAACGTTGAGCGCGGAGCAGCTGGACTTCCTGAGTTAAAATGTCAATTCTATTTTCATTGGATGTGATTGTCCGTTCTTTCTCAGCGATGGTTTCCTGCATCTCGAGAAGCAGATTGCATAACTCTTTTTTATTCAGTTTTTTCAGTTCTGTCTGATTGAATGTTTTCCTGTTTTCCATGACTCTATTATACGATTTTTGGGGAAGCAAAAAAAGAGGAAAACCGTTGAAAGTACATTCTTTTTTACACTTTCATCGAAAGACTCCGTCTCACGATAATCCGGTTTTCAATCAGATAGAGGATTTTGGATAAACCTCCTTAACCAGCTGTTTCTGGTTGATGGATAAGCCTTCCATTAGCCAGCGGAATTGTTGCGCATTCAGCCGTTTGACTTCCTCGGCATTCCGTGGCCATTGAAATTTTCCTTCTTCGATGCGTTTATACAAGAGTAAAAATCCATCGCCCTCCCACAATAATCCTTTAATCCGGTCTGCCCGCCTTCCACAGAAAAGGAATAACGTTCTTTTTTGATAAGGATTCAGGTGAAACTGGCTTTGAACTATTGTTGCCAAACCATCGATTCCTAATCGAAGATCGGTATATCCACAAGCCAGATAAACATTCTGATACTGATTGGCATTCAGATTATTGAGCATCAAGGATCACCTCCAGTGCAGATCTCAATAGAGCCGGATTGATCTGATTGTCAGCAGACAAGCGAACGGAACCGGCCTGAATTGTCAGTACAGGATTCTCTGGAACAGATATTGGCTTCATGCAAACATCCGGGACATGGAACAGTTCCGGGGAGACGGAGATAAACCGATTTTCTTCCGGAATGAAGTTGTTTAGGCTCTCTGGAGCATTTT
>JAZNHY010000235.1:0-6237 GCA_045577235.1 Lachnospiraceae bacterium | reverse complement strand
GCCAGAATGGATCCCGCATATCGGGATGGGTGGTCCGAAACGGATCCATCCAGTTGCCATGGCAGAGCCGTCCCTGATGTGGATACAGGAGCGGCCAGACGGTGATCATAAGGATATCTGGGGCGTCGAGTATGTAACGAGCGAAGAATCTGCCGGAGCGTATCTGCCTAAGAGCTGGGATTTCATCCTGGATGATATCACGAAATGGCACGATGTCATCAAGGCACCAAACCTGGACGAGATTGATTTTGAGCAGATGGCAAAACATGACCTGGAGCAGTCCAAACCTGACCGCGTCAATCAGGCGGTCTCCTACGGGGCCGGCGGAGTCGGATTTTTCCAACACCTGATGGCCTTTATGGGATTTACGGAAGGTTTGTGCGCATTGTTTGAAGAGCCGGAAGAATGTAAAGCGCTCTTTGAATATTTGGGCGATTTCTACTGTGACCTTTGTGAGCGGTCCATTGATTATTATCAGCCGGATGTGCTGGCCCTTGTCGATGATACAGCCGCCTGGGGAAATCCGTTTGTATCTCTGGATATGTTCCGCGAGTTCTTACTCCCGCAGTATAAGCGTCTGGCGCAGTTTGCCCACGACAGAGATCTTAAGATCACCTATCACAACTGCGGCAAATGCGAATGCTTTATCGACGATATGGTGAATGAAGTTGGGATCAACGAATGGAACCCTGCACAGAACTGTAACGACCTTTTGGCGATCAAGGCAAAATATGGGAATAAACTGACCATGGCAGGCTGTGTCAACTCCTCGCAGACCTTCATAGGGGAAATGACTGATGATGAGATCCGGGAAAAGATCTGGGATGTGGCCAACAAGTATGCACCGGGCGGCGGATTTAACTTCATGATATCCTTCATTATCCCTGATCGGGAGCATGATACAGAAATGGTCCGCAGAGAATACTTCGTCAATGAATATATCGAGGAAGTTGCTCACACGTTTTATAAGAAATAAAGAGGAGATCTAAAAAAATGAAAAAAGTTTTTGTGTTATTAATAGCAGCAGCCAGTATGGTTCTTCTTGCAGCGTGCGGCGGTGGAAGTTCCAGTACCCAGACGATAGTTTTCCAGGGAATCACGATGGAGATTCCGTCAAACTGGAAAGTTGAAAAAAGCACATTATCAGACGACTATGCAATTTACGAGAAGAGCGGCTCCAAAGGGCATGAGTATAAGCTGCTGCTTATGGACACCTTTGGGCTCATGGATGATGGCTCGTATGATTTAGAAAGAGCGGGTGCCTTTTTTAAGGAAGTAACCGAAGATAATGCGTCCTATTCTGATCCATCTGATCCTGTTGCAGGGAAATTTGCAGGTAAGTATGATATGCACACGATCGAATGCAGCTATAATATGCGAAGCGTATCTTCGGGAGGAATCGTGTCCTATCCATGCAAACTGATCCGGATCTACATGGGAGATCATGATGTGGAGCTGCAGTTCAGCACAAAGGAGGGAGATTTTGAAGCCTTCGATGCCGCTGTCGCCGGGGCAGTATGTGAGTAAACGATTCAGCTAAGATTATAAAAATAATGGGAAGCCTGTATTAACGGACTTCCCATTTTATTTAGAATCGAACATGGTTCATTCTTTCTTCGTAATCTCTATATACCCCTCATCAGCGTTGACAAACACGATATCACCGGTCTCGATATAATCCATCGGGTCCTTCTCAAAATCTGTCATCGCAGGCACATGCGCCTGCAGGTAGCACAGCACGTTTATTGGACTTGCTACTGTATGAATGAATGCAGCAGGTTTATGGTCGCCCCTGCCGTATTTAAGAAATCCTCCGCTGCCTCGCTGGGAAGGAAACACGAGTACCTTGCCCGCATAGCTGATGCCGAACAGAGGATGGTTACGCTCCGTTGTGCAGCCGCGGTCAGGATCAACGTTTGTGAATCCCTGCAGCGGCATCGGGGAGACCAGCGCCTCTGCTGTGACCTTGCCTGGAAATTCTGTGCGTCCGTAAATGCGTATCGTTTTCATTTCCTTACCTCCATTCGCCGCGCCAGCGCCCTGTCAGCGCCGCGTCTATGCATTCGTCCGTTGTACCGTAGCAGACATCCAGCTTTGCATCCGCTTCCGGATAACAGCCCGTGACGTAGTTTGCCTGTTTGGCGGTATCCACTGCGATGCACCGGACGCCTTCCGGTACCGCACCCATTGCTGCCAGGCATGCACCGCTCATCAGTACCGCGCCTGCGTCCGAGAATATTTTCTGATATCCGAGATCTTTTGCGGTGTTGTAAAGCCATGGGTTAGTCATGATCCACAGAGGGATCTTTACTTTCTTTCCCTCCAGTTTTATGGAAAGTTTCATCAGATCCACAATGTTCAGATGCGGACAGCCGAGATAGACCATGTCAACTTCGTCGGTTGCATGGTAGTTGAGATAGTCATACGCCGCGCGCAGTTCCTTTTCGCCGACCAGAACCTCTTCCGCTGGTTTTTTGCCGCCGAATGCGAACTCAAGCGTCGGGGCTTCAGGAGTACTGCCAGGGATGTGGTACATTTCAACAGCGCCTCCTGTGTGCACGGCTGAATTGAATTTCTGCAGCTGCGTAGTCGTTGGCTTTGTTGTTCCGGTCAGGACCGGTACGCCGCAGCGCGCTGCCTCGCCGACTGCGTAGCCAAAAACATCCCACTCAAGGTCTGAGCTGATCAGACGGTCTGTGCGGATCAGCATGGTGCCGTAACGGTTTTCCGTCACGTGCATTCCATAGTATGGAGCCTTGCCAAGAAAGCATGTGGCAAAACTCCCGTCAAAGTTTGTGCGTGCTCCGAGGACAGCATTGCAGTAAGGTATCTGGGAACTTTCGAACCAAGAACAGTGCTGGCCTATGGTCGGCCAGTAGGTAGCGGTCAGATAGTTTGCGCAGGAGTGGGAAGTGAGCATGCCCATCTTCCTCAGCAGTTCAAACTCCTCGCGGTGCATGGCTTTATCGTGAAAGGCCGGGTCATCCTGGCGCACGTCCTGCTGACGGAATGAGCAGATATTGCACTGCTCCCAACCGTCAATAGGTGGCTGCTCAGGAAACGGAGATTTATCTGCAAAGGTAGGAACGGCAAAGTGTTCACCATTGGCGACAAGCTCTCTTAGTTCTTCTATGGATATGCTATAGTATGGGGACATTGCAATGCCTGGGGCGTGCATATCGCCCGTGCCATCGAGGTCAACCAGGCTTTCGGCACCGGCTATCTCCGCCATCTCCACTAAATAGGCCATACAGGTCTGGCGGACGGAGCCCATTTCGCCCTGAAGCATTCGTTTTTCATCATCTGTAAGTTTTACTACAGTCCTCGACATAAAAACCTCCTTTTATTTACGGCCTGTGGGCAAGATCCTCAGGAATCGGGCAGCCTATATAGACGACATCTTTTAATGCGCCGCTGCAGGAATCAATCAGAGCTTCACGGATCTGATCGAGCGTAAAACGATTTGTCAGCAGGCTGTCGATGTCGATCTGTCCGGTGCGGTACATTTCCATGTATTTTGGAATATCGCGGCGGAGTGTGACACCACCCATCACGCATCCGGTCAGTCTCTTGCCCTTGAGAAAATCAAAGTAGTTAAGTTCATCGCAAAACTCGTCACGGCGATGTCCGTGACCAACGACAACCACTTGTCCCCATTCAGCAGTACAGTCGATCATCTGGCGTTTCAGTCCTTTGCCTGCAACAGCAACCAGACTATGATCTGCGCCAAAGCCCGTGATCTTCCAAACCTCCTCGACAACGTTGCACTCCTTAGGGTTGAGCACGTGCGTTGCGCCAAAACGCTTTGCGGCCTCAAGTTTCTCCGGCATAGTGTCGATTCCGATGATCGGGCAGGCACCGGAGTATCTTGCACCCATAATGGCGGATAGTCCAACGCCGCCGCAGCCGCAGACTGCAAAAGACTCTCCCGGTTTTATCTGGCAGCGATTAAGCACAGCACCAAAGCCTGACATGAAACCGCAGGCAAGTGCACTTCCGACTTCAAAAGGGATGTCATCGTCCAGCTTACAGAGCATGGACTCATGTGCATTACAGTACTCCGCAAAACCGCTGGTACCGGAACAGGTCTGGATACAGCGTTCCCCGTTCATACGGGTATGGCAGCCAGGAATGCGGAAGAGCTGTTCTGTGCGGGTATGCGAGGTACACTGCCAAGGATGACCTTTCATACATGGAATACATTGACCACAGCCTTGACGGACTTCAGAGCAGAGAACGCGGTCCCCTGGCTTTACATAGGTTACTTTAGATCCTACCTTAGTGACGATGCCGGCAATCTCATGACCGGCCATGCCAGGGCCTTCATACTCACCGTGTTCACCGGTCAGGGCATGAATATCACTGTGGCAGATGGTACAGGTCATGACGTGAATCTGTACCTCTTCATCCCCTGGCTCGTCCACATAAACATCCTCGACTACGATATCATGATAATCACCCATTCGGGGCATAAGTGCAGCTTTGCATTTCATAATGATTATTTCCTTTCTGTTTGGATTGTTCCTGTTCAACAGGATGTGTCATGCAAGGTCGGAGCCGCCATCGCAGGTCAGACACTGACCTGTAACGAACAGATTCTCCTGTGCAAAGAAGAGCGCGCAGCGCGCGATGTCCAACGCGGAAGCAACACGGCCGAGCGGAGTCTTATTGGCAACGATCTCATATTCTCGCGGCGTAGCATCTATTTTCATCGGTGTGTCAACCATGCCTGGGGCAATTGCATTGAATGTAATATTATATTTGCCATATTTCATCGCGAAGGCTTTTGTCTGTGTGATCGCTGCGCCTTTAGAAGCAGTGTATCCCGGCGTGGAGTAATTGCCATGAATGCCTGTCACTGAAGTAGTGTTCACAACACGGCCGAAATGGTTCTCCATCATGCTAGGGATGCAGGCCAGGTTCATATTGTAGTGCCCCCAGGCATGCACCTTATAAAAACTGAGATAGGTTTCCTCGTCCTGCTTGTCAAAGAGATCGTTAAAAAAGGTCTCGCCCGGTTTAAGACGGGATTCTATGCCTGCGTTGTTCATCAGGATCTCCACACGTCCGTAAGTCTCAAGAACTTTGCCAACCCCCTCCTGTACGCTTTCGCGGGAACTGACATCTACAGCCAGAGGCAGCACATCATTTGTATACTTTCTGCACTCATCGGCTACCTTCTTAAGTTTTTCCAGATGGCGTCCGAAGAGCACGGTTTTTGCGCCGCCTTTTGCGAGCTCGATTGCCTCTGCCTCGCCGATGCCGCTGCCGGCTCCGGTGATGATCGCTACGCGACCGTCAAATCCATATTCCAGATACTGTGCCATATTCTTCCTCCCTTTCTTTTAGAGGTTCACCTTTTTATAAATGAAGCTTTACACCATCTGCTTCGAGAGCAGATTGCAGCGCATTGATGTCCGTGCATGAAAAGTCGTTTCCGAGTGCGGCGGCGGTGCCGGCTGCCTGGCCGGATACAGCGCAAGGCGGTATAACACGTGTTACGTTCCACATCGCATCGGTAGTGGAAATATCGCGTCCGGCGGCGAGCAGATTGCGGATTTCCGCGCAGTGCAGTGCACCAAACGGAATCTCGTATACCGGACCGCGTTTTGTCCAGTCGCCGGTCATACCTACGCTGTCAGGCAGCGCAGCATGATCCTGGGAGACGTCCATCGTGCTGACGCCGGCGATGCGGCGGGACATCCTGACAAGAGGAATTGTGGACATGGTGACCGGTACCAGGTCAGGGTTGTTTTCTCTCTGCGCAAGGATATCGTCAAGCATTTTGCGGTGTCCGGTCTGCACAGCGCCGCTGAGTTCAAAACCATCCACTCCGGAAAAGCGTGCAGCGTCCAAGCTTGCGGTCTTTGCTGCAGCATAAGTTTCTTTTCCGTCAGTCGCTTTCGCGTCCCGGTCAGGAACAACGTCAGCGAGGCCGAACATCTTCAAATTTACATTGCTGCCATCGAAATAATAGTACCAACTTGCAAGGCCGTTTCCAGCCGGATTTATCACGGCAGGTGCTCCGGAAAGTGCGCAGAGGTCTGCATCGCCAGTGCAGTCTATTACCGATTCAACCCGTATCGCCGAGCGGCCGGATTTATTTTCAACAATTACTGCTTTTATAACACCGTCTTCGACAACTGTGTCTACTGCAACGGTACCATAGAGGATCGATACCCCTTCTGCCAATAGCAGTTCTTCTGCAGAGAGTGCAAAGAACTGGGGGTTAAACTG
>JAZNHY010000234.1:0-5406 GCA_045577235.1 Lachnospiraceae bacterium | reverse complement strand
GAGAAAAGTCCCTCCTGCATGCGCGCCCCGCCGGAAACCGTATAGCCGATGACCGGCATGCGTTTTTCTGTTGCATACTCAAACAGACGGGTGATCTTTTCACCCACAACTGTACCCATGCTGCCCATCATAAAGAACGGGTCCATAATAATAATGCAGCATTTATATTTATTGATCTCTGCTGTTCCGCAGAGGACTGCTTCGTTTTCTTTATTTGTTTTTCTGAGTGTTTCCAGTTTGTTCTTATACCCAGGGAACTGAAGAGGGTCTGTGTTTTCCACATCTGTAAACATTTCTGTAAAAGAGCCCTCATCTGTGATGAAAGATAATCTCTGACGTGCACTCATGCGGAAATGATGTCCGCATTGACAGATAAACTGATTGCCCCTGAGTTTACTCACCGGGATGGTCTTATGACAATTCGGACATGTCATTTCCGGCTCGCTGACTGCCTTCTGTTCCGGAAGTGAATTCCGGCCGCCGGTCTCCAGCTCATTCTTTGGCCGTAAGAATTTCATAATGCCCATGCTTTCACCTGCTTTCTGTCATTCTCAGATCATAATCGCCGCTCATGAAACGTTCGTCACTAATCAGACGCAGCTGATCTTCGATATTTGTATTGATGCCGCCAATAATCAACTCGCAAAGAGACGCTTTCATTTTACGAAGTGCTTCTTCACGCGTTCCGGCATAAACGATCAGTTTCCCGAGAAGAGAATCGTAATACGGGCTGACTTCCAGTCCTTGTACCAGACAAGTATCAAAGCGGACAAATGGACCTCCCGGAACATGCAGGATCTGCAGCGTTCCCGGGGAAGCAGCATTGATTCGGCATTCAATAGCTGTTCCTGCAAACGGAAGTTCTTCCTGCTGGAAAGAAAGCGGAACACCAGCTGCTGTACGGATCTGCCACTTTACCAGATCCTTTCTGGTAAGCATTTCTGTCACGCAGTGCTCAACCTGCAGTCTCACATTCATCTCCATGAACCAGAAATTGCCATCTGTATCACGCAAGAATTCCAGCGTACCAACGCCTACGTATTCCATCTTCTTAACAGCCTTGATGCAGGCTGCAAGAAGGGCCTCTCTCTGCTCCGGATCAACACCCGGGGAAGGTGTCTCTTCAATCAGTTTCTGATGATGGTACTGCAAGGAACAGTCACGTTCACCGAGCGCCACCACGTTTCCATCTTCGTCTGCCAGGATCTGCACTTCAATGTGTCTGGCAGGATAAATAAATTTTTCCAGATATAAACTGCCATCTCCAAAAGCCGCTTCGCTTTCGGAAGATGCGAGTGGGTATTCTCTAAGCAGGGCTTCTTTATCATTGATCTGACGGATGCCTCTGCCTCCGCCGCCTTCGCAAGCTTTCAGCATGACCGGATAACCGATTTCCTCTGCTTTTTCCAAAGCCTCTTCCACAGATGACAAGGCTGTTGTGCCAGGAATAGTAGAAAGCCCAGCTTCCTGCGCGATCTGTTTCACCCCTGCTTTATTGCTCAGTTTTTCCATAACAGCGGCGCTCGGTCCAATAAACACAACACCGTTGTTTTCACATTCTCTTGCAAAATGCGCGTTCTCGGAAAGAAAGCCATAACCAGGATGGATTGCCTGCGCGCCGGAAAGAAGTGCTGCTTCAATGATACGGCTCTCATTCAGATAGCTTTCTGCTGCAGATGCCGGTCCGATACAATAACTATCATCCGCCAGCTGCACATGCAGGGCCTCTTTATCAGCTTCCGAATAAACGGCCACTGTGGAAATACCCATCTCTTTGCAGGCGCGGATGATACGGACTGCAATCTCTCCTCTGTTCGCGATCAATATTTTTGAAAACATTTCTTATTGTTTCTCCGTAATTGCAATTGAAAATTCTGCCTTAACGCAAAGTCTCCCGTCCACATATCCTTCGCCTTCTGCAAAGAAGAACGGTCCTTTATGTTTTGTCACACGGCATTTTGTCTCAAAGACATCGCCCGGTTTCACCTGACTTTTAAAACGGACATTATTAAGACCGGTATAAACCGCAATCTTATCCTCTGTCATCTGATCACTCAAAAGGATACAGATGGACTGTGCCAGGATCTCGCACTGGATCACGCCCGGTACGATAGGGTTTCCAGGAAAATGCCCATCCAAAAACCAGGCATCGTCGCGGATCAAAAACTTGCCATGTGCATATTCATCTTCTTTATATACTTCATCCAGAAGAAGCATATTGCCGCGGTGCGGTAATATGGTTTTAATCTCTTCCTGTGTCATTTTTCTTCTCCTAAGCGGAACAAAACGGTTCCGTATTCCACAACCTGTCCGTTACGAACACAGATCTCCGCAATGGTTCCATCTTCTTCTGCTACGATCTCGTTGATCAGTTTCATGGCCTCAATAAGGCAAAGGGTATCACCCTTCTTTACAGGCATACCAACGCTTACAAATGGTTCAGCATTTTCTTCCGGTGCGGAATAAAAGACACCAACCATCGGAGACTTCACTTCTCTCAGATTGCTGCTTGATACCGGTGCTACGCTCTCCGTATCATCCGGTCCTAAACGAAGTGTATGTCTAGGTTCTGCTGCCGGTGCAGCTGCACTGCGTTCCATGCGGATCACTTCATTGTCACTTGTGATCTCCAACGCAGTGAGGTCCAGTTCTTTCATGAGCTGCGCGTATTTTCTGATATTATTCTCGTCCATTCACTGTTACCGTTTCTTTCCTAAATACTTTGCAACAAGCCGGCGCATTCACTGCGCCGGGCCGTTTTCTATTACATTGCGATGCCGCCATCCACGCGGATGACTTCTCCGGTGATGTAATCTGCTTTTACCAGGAAGACAACTGCATCAGCAACGTCTTCTGGTGTTCCCATCCGTCCCAACGGGATTGCCTTAGCAATCTCTTCCGGATCAACAGACAGATTCTTAGTCATATCGGTATTAATAAATCCCGGCGCTACAGCATTACATGTGATACCTCTCGGCGCCAGTTCCTTTGCAACTGATTTGGTGATGCCCACTACACCCGCTTTGGAGGCGGAATAGTTGACCTGTCCTGCATTGCCCATAAGCCCGGAAACGGAGCTCATGTTCACGATCTTTCCTCCTTTGTTACGGATAAAGATGCTGCTGCAACTGCGGATCATATTGAATACGCCCTTCAGGTTTGTGGCGATGACATCGTCAAAATCTTTTTCTTTCATCATGGCGATCAGACCATCTCTGGTAATTCCTGCATTGTTGATCAGAATATTGACGGTTCCGAAATCTTCTTTTACCTTTGCTGTCAGTTCCTTTGCTGCATTGAAATCGGAAACATCACAACTGTATTTCTCTGCCTTCACACCAAATGCGCGGCATTCTTCACAAACACTGTCTGCAAGATCTGCGTTGCCGGCAAAAACGACCGCAACATTCACACCTTCTTCGGCCAGCCGTTTTGCAACAGCTGCACCAATGCCTCTGGATCCACCAGTGACAATCGCTGTCTGACCTTTTATCATTTCTGCATCTCCTCTAAAGCTGCCTGCATGGCATCATATTCTGCAATACTGATTGCCTTAACAGACGGATCGATCTTTTTCATAAAACCGGTCAGTGTCGTTCCCGGTCCAATCTCCACAAAGGTATCTACACCTGCACGGATCATTGCACGGATGATCATTTCCCATTTAACCGGGTGATCGATCTGCTGTGACAAGATCTCACAGATGTTTTCCGGATATTCTTCACCTGTATAGTTGGAATAGATTGGAACGACCGATTTCTGGAAGCTGACTGCTGAGAGTTCTTTGGCAAACTCTGCTGCTGCCTCAGCCATAAACGGGCTGTGGAACGCACCAGAAACTTTCAGAGGAAGGGCTCTTCCGCCCGCTTCTTTGACAGCTGCATAAAAGTCATTCATTTCAGCTGCAGCGCCGGATACAGAAACCTGACCCGGGCAATTGTAGTTGACCGGATAGATCTGCTGAAATTTTGCGCAGACTTTTTCTACATCCTCGTTGGAAAGTTTCAGGACAGCGGCCATGGAAGTATCCTGTTTTTCGGATGCTTCCTGCATCAAGGCTCCCCTCTTCATAACCAGCCGGATCCCGGTTTCTAAATCAAAGGCTTTGGCATATGTCAATGCAGATAATTCACCAAGCGAAAACCCGGCTGTCACATCAGCACATATGCCTGCTTCTGTCAGAGCCTGTGCAATAGCAAGCTCAACTGTCAGCAGGCATGGCTGTGTATTCTTTGTTTCTTTTAATTCTTCTGCCGTTCCTTCAAAGCACTGCTGTGAAGTTCCCGGACGCAGAAGATCTGCGGTCTCAAACACTTTGCGGGAAGCCTCACAATTATCAAAAAATGACTTTCCCATTCCCGGCACTTGAGCTCCCTGACCGGCAAATAAAAATGCTACTCTACCCATTTTGGTGCTCCCTTTAAAATCGGTTCAGCTTCTTCCATGACCTCACGGACAATTTCTGCTGCAGGCTGCTCTTTTTTGACCATAGCAGCAACCTGTCCGGAAAGGAAACATCCTTTATCCAGATCACCTTCCTGCACTGCCAGACGGAGCGCTCCTTCTCCCATTTTTTCCAGAACATCATCCGGCGTGTCACTGTATTCTGCCTTGGAATAATCGCGGGAGAAATTTGTACGCAGACTTCTGACCGGATGGCCAAGACGTTTGCCGGTGACCATCGTTGCCAGATCATGTGCTTTAATGATCTTCTCTTTGTAAGTCGGATGAATGGAGCATTCTTCTGCGCTTAAGAAGCGGGTGCCCATCTGCACACCGCATGCGCCAAGCATGAATGCCGCTGCTAAACCTCTGCCGTCTGCGATTCCGCCTGCTGCAAGAACCGGAAGATCTGTGGCATCACAAACCAGCGGGACTAAAACCATAGTAGTCAGTTCTCCAACATGGCCGCCACTTTCACCGCCCTCTGCGATCAGTGCGGATGCGCCTGCTCTTGTCATCAATTTGGCCATAGCCACCGATGCAACGACCGGAATCACCTTGATGCCTGCTTCCGTCCAAATCGGCATATATTTAGCCGGGTTGCCGGCACCGGTTGTGACGACAGCAACTTTCTCCTCTGCAACAAGCTGTGCAACATCATCTGCGAAAGGACTCATCAGCATTATGTTGACGCCGAACGGTTTGTCTGTCAGATCTTTTGCGATATGAATCTGTTCGCGAATCACGTCAGCAGGTGCGTTACCTGCAGCTATAATGCCCAGGCCGCCGCCCTCTGATACAGCTGCTGCAAGACGTCCGTCAGCGATCCATGCCATACCGCCCTGAAATAGCGGATAGCGGATTCCCAGCATATCGCATATAGGTGATTTGATCATAATTATTTCTCCAGTCTTGCCTCAATATAAGCAACCAGGTCGCCTACTGTTTCGACTTTTTCTTCAA
>JAZNHY010000233.1:0-2218 GCA_045577235.1 Lachnospiraceae bacterium | reverse complement strand
CTCCATTTTTATCTGCCGGAGAACTTCCCGGACAAATAATTAATAATGTGCGATTATACAAAACTGAGGCATGAAAGTCTATATATTTTGACGAATAGTCAAAACCATTTGGACTTTTTGTCAAATTTTATGTGGTGTTTTCTTTAGTGATCCTGGTGATGCTCAGTCTTTCAGATCCAGCTCGATCGGACAGTGATCTGAGCCAAAGACTTCTGTATGGATCTTGGCATCGAGGAGCCTTCCCTTCAGGCTTTCTGAGCAAATGAAATAGTCGATCCGCCATCCTGCGTTCTTTTCACGGGAGCGGAAGCGATAAGACCACCAGGAATAGATCTGTTCCATATCCGGATAAAAGAAACGGAACGTATCGATGAGCCCGCTCTCTAATGCCACCGTCATCTTACCTCTTTCTTCATCCGTGAATCCGGCATTGTGACGGTTGGTTTTCGGATTCTTAAGATCGATCTCTTTGTGTGCAACGTTCAGATCTCCGCAGTAAATAACCGGTTTCTTCTTTTCCAGTTTCTTCACATATTGCAGAAAATCATCCTCCCATTTCATCCGATAATCCAGACGTTTCAATTCGTCCTGGGAATTCGGCACATAAACGGTAATAAAATAGAAATCTGCAAACTCTGCTGTGATCACGCGGCCTTCTTTATCATGCTCTTCGATTCCAAGACCATATGTCACTGACAACGGTTCTTCTTTAGTGAACAGTGCCGTGCCGGAATAGCCTTTCTTTTCCGCATAATTCCAGAATTGATAGTAACCCGGAAGATCCAGTTCCAGCTGCCCTTCCTGCATCTTGGTCTCCTGCAGGCAAAAAATGTCTGCATCGATTGCATTGAAGAAATCCATAAAGCCTTTTCCCATGCAGGCCCGGATCCCGTTGACATTCCATGAGATGAATTTCATTTTTAGTTCTCCGCTTCTGTTATTTTTTGATATTTTCCTCTATTCAGGTGGGAAATGTCAAGACTGCCATCTGTCCATGTTCTTTTTCATATTTCTTTTTTCTTTTGTTAATCATACGAAAAAAACTGTTTTTTTCTGCAAAATCACTTATACTCTTAACGATATGAATGAAGAGATCCTGATTGAAGAAAAATCCCCTGTCGTTCTGGCGGGACTGGAATTAGATAGTGATGAAGACTTTGAGCACAGCATGGAAGAGATGCTGAGCCTGATCGACGCCTGCAACATGGAGGTCGTGGATGTCGTGCGTCAGAAGCTCCCTCATCCGGAAGCCGGTACCTATCTTGGAAAAGGAAAGGCTAATGAATTAAAGGAATCTGTTCTGCAGACAGGTGCTGCTTACTGTATCTTTGAAGGGAACCTGAGCCCTGCACAGTTGAAAAATCTGCAGAATATTACCGGTATTGAGGTCTGGGACCGCACTCGTCTGATCTTGGAAATATTCTCCAGACGTGCACGGACAAGGGAAGCCCGGCTACAGGTGGAATCCGCCTACCTTCAGTATATGTTCCCTCGGCTTTCCGGAATGTGGCAGCATTTAGGGCGTCAGGCTGGTGCCTCAGGCAGTATGTCCAACCGTGGTATCGGTGAGACCCAGCTTGAGCTGGACCGCCGGCATATCAACACACGGATTGCAGAACTATCCCGGGAACTGGAAACGATCAAACGGACACACGACGTACAACGTGCAGGACGTTTGAAAAGCACGCTTCCTTCCGTCGCGCTGGTTGGCTATACAAATGCCGGGAAATCAACTTTGCTGAACAAGCTGGTGGAATACAGTGGCAGCAGCGAAGATAAAAAAGTTCTCCAAAAAGATATGCTCTTTGCGACTTTGGATACATCCATCCGCCGTATCCATACCGAAGGCAACAAAGACTTTCTCTTGTCAGATACAGTCGGTTTTATTGAAGACCTGCCTCATACATTGATCAAAGCTTTCCGCTCTACACTGGAGGAAGCAGTGCATGCAGATCTGATCATCATCGTACTGGATGCTTCAGATGATTATTACCGTTTACATAAAAAAGTGACAGAAGATACCCTGAAAGAACTGGAAGCCCATACGATCCCGCGCATTTACGTGATGAACAAGGCAGACCTGCTTCCGGAAGTAAACGGTGATCTGCCTAAGATCAAGCAGGATGAAATATGGATCTCTGCAGAAAAAGGAACGGGACTTCCAGATCTTTTGGACATGATCCTGTCCAAAGTCTATGCAGGAAGTGAAACACTGACG
>JAZNHY010000232.1:0-3243 GCA_045577235.1 Lachnospiraceae bacterium | reverse complement strand
TGCCATCTGGCTCCGAAGATGATTATGAGTGAGACCGCTGACCAGGTGAATTCCCTGAACCGCTTCCATGTCTGTGCACTCGCCCATCTTATTCTTCAGGATAAAGTACAGACATGCCGGCAGGATCCTCATCAGGGCACCATTTCCATTGGCATACTCCCCGGTCCTTCCGCAGGTTCTGTAATCTCCGCTATCTCTGAATTTGTAGATGGCATCACTACAGGTCATGCCCTCATCAAATGCCTGGCCAAAGGGAGTATAATCACCCTCGAACTCCCATTTCATAAAGCGTCTCATGATATCCTCAGGGTCGATTCCTTTCTTGTGAATGATGCTGTCCAGTGTAGCCAGTGCCATGCTGGAATCATCTGTCCATGTTCCCTCCGGCATGTTGTAGGTTCCGTATCCCACCATTCCGGTAACAGGACCTCTTCTCCTGATCTCATTTCTGCTCAGGAACTGAACCGGACATCCCAGCGCATCACCGACTACCAGACCCATAATACCATTCATCCATATATTCTTTTTCATAGATATCACTCCTCCCAAATGTACATCCTTCTCTTTGTTTATGGCAGCATTGTACCAAGTCGCTAACGCGACGGCTAGCGAAAGATACGTGAAACCACCATTTCTTTAAAAAAAGAAATAGCAGTTGTTGTAATTATGTAGTATTGTTTAGATACCCCTATCAAAACAGCCACATAACAACTCCAACTGCTATGCTTAGTTTATCACGAATATCTCAACTATACAATTACATATCTTATATTTATCCCAGATCTCCACCTGGCAGTGCTCTGCATGTATCTGTTCTCTTTTTATTGATCACTTTCAGGAGGTTTTCTATGGATTTCTTAAAACGTTATAAAAAAATGATCTCTCTTCGCGGGCTGACCAATCATACCGTGAAGTCTTATTGTACTTATATTTCGGCCTATCTTGATTATATCTCTGATACCCTTGATAAGTATCCTTCACAGGTGACTTACAATGATCAGAGGAAGTTCCTTGATCATCTTAAAGAGTCAAGAGGTTTATCTGACCGAACTATCAATACTGCTATCTCCCAGATCCGCTTCTTTACTTTATATGTCCTTCATAAACCCTGGGATCCCACCCAACTCCCCATGAGGAAGTTTGACACTTATCTCCCTTATGTGCCTTCCCAGGAAGAAGCCAGGACCTTTATTGAGACCATCCCTGACATCAAAGTTAAAGCCATGGTCGCTCTCATGTATTCTTCCGGTCTCCGTGTAGGCGAAGTCTGTAATCTCAGGTATGAAGATATCCAGCGCAGGAATAAGCGGATCTATATCAGGCATGGCAAGAACCGGTCCGACAGGTTTGCCATCCTCTCTGACCATGCCCTGGATATCCTTACAGAGTACTGGTTTGCATGCGGCCGGCCGACCGGCTGGCTCTTCCCCAAACAGAGGGACCCCTCGCGCCCGATCGACACCTTCTTTGTCTCCAGGCATATCCATGATCACGAAGAAGAGCTCGGCTGGCCCAAAAGGATCACCTGCCATACTTTCCGCCACGCTTTCGGGACCCATCTCTACGAAAACGGGGTCGATCTTATGACCATCAAGACGCTCATGGGCCATAAGTCTATCAGCTCCACCGTTATCTATGTCCATCTGGCTGTCGGTTCAAAGAATTCCCAGGTCAGCCCTTTTGACCAGATCGGAGACTTGTATGCATGAACACTCCGTAAAAGAAATATGGGATCTCTCCTATGACAGTTTCTCTTCCTCCGGCGCCTTCCAGTCAGATGTCCAGAAAAAGGCCTCTGCTGCCATCCTCGCATGCAAGACCGGCTCCCTTGGCTATAACATAAGCCTGTGTTCTGACTGCGGCTATACACAGATCCATAACAATTCCTGCCGCAACCGCAGCTGCCCGAACTGCCAGGCTGTAAATAAAGAGATATGGGTCGATAAACGCAGGGCTGAAGTCATCGATGCCCCATACTTCCATGTGGTGTTTACTCTCCCTCATGAGCTTAATCCCCTGATCTACTGTAACCAGAAACTCCTCTATGGCCTGCTGCATCAATGCAGTGCCCAGACTCTCCTGGAGCTTTCTGCTGATAAAAAGCATCTTGGGGCAACCCCGGGGATCATCCAGGTGCTCCATACCTGGGATCAGGAGTTAAACTACCATGTCCATATGCACTGCATCGTTTCGGGCGGCGGCCTGACCATTGACCGTAAGATCAGAAAATCTGCCTCTTCTTTCTTTATCCCGGTCTATGTTTTAAGGGATAAGTTTAAAGGTAAATACCTTGCCTGCCTTGACGGTCTTTTCAAAAGAGGGGATCTCAACTTCTCCGGTTCCTGTGAAAAGCTCAGGAACGCATTTGAATGGAGAGAGTTTAAAAACAACCTCTATAATAAAGATTGGTGTCCTTATATCAAAGAGACCTTTAACCGCTTCGGGAACGCCATTGAATACCTGGGGCGCTATACCAACAAGATCGCAATAGCAAACAGCAGGATCCTTGAGATAACCGACACCCAAACCACCTTCTCAGCCAGGGCGAAAAAGCCCGGAGGACCAAGAAGGAAGGTAACTCTGGAAAATACGGAATTCATACGGAGGTTCCTGATGCACGTGCTCCCTTCCGGGTTTCAGAAGATCCGTTATTACGGTTTCCTCAACAATCGTTGGAAATCAAGAAATCTTAAGTTGATCTTTAAGCTCCAGAACGGACAACGCTTCAGACGCAGGTATGAAAACATGGATATGGCAGATATCCTTAAGGCTGTATGGGGGAGGGATATACACATCTGTCCCTGCTGTGGAAGCTGTGCGCTGATAAATGTTGGAAGGATTTATGCGCGAAAATGATCCTATCCTGAACCACAGTGGCACTGTAAGATCTTTCCATATGGGAAGGTCTGGTTCAGTGCGCCCAAAAACAGTTCCCAAAAGCCTGAAACACGAAAATTCCCGTTGGTTAAATTCATCTTATGTTGAATCTGGCTAAATCCGGAGGATACAATCCCCATATAAGCATAGTGGCAACCCGTCCGCGGCTTGGTACAATTAGAAAGAATCACATTTTGAGCAGCTTCAGTTCAGAGAAATGGGGCTGTTCTTCTTTCTGCCCAAAATCTGATACTTTCATTTAGAATTATATCACATTGTCTGATTCGTGACGTCTCCTGGCAGGAGACAAATGAATCTCCTTTCCATGGCACAAAAAAAGAGGTACTCCGATATCATCAGAGCACC
>JAZNHY010000231.1:0-5217 GCA_045577235.1 Lachnospiraceae bacterium | reverse complement strand
GCCATCTGCGGCTATCTTGAACCGCTGTCCGCAGTTGTCTTTGCGGCCATCCTGCTGGGAGAACGCATGAGTGTTCTTCAGATCATCGGAGCTGTATGCATCATCGGAGGCGCGATGGTTGGAGAGTTGATTAAAGAACGAAAGGCTGTATAAAACAGTTTTGCTATTCCTTCGAAGGCTTAAAGGAAAGTGTCCTTTCCTTTAGACTTAAATGATGATTGAAGTTGTTTGAGAAATCTTTCCGCGATAGGCGTAAAAGCCTGAAAGCGGTCCCATGCGATATAGAGCTTGGTTTCAACTCTGGGCGTAAGCGGACGGAACACAAGACCACTGGAATCAGAGGTGTCAACCAGGCGGTCAAAAGTGAGTAAATAACCGAGTCCTTCTCTTGCAAAGATAGAACCGTTATATGCCAGACGGAATGATCCTTCCAGTTTCATCTCGGAAAAAGAGGTTCCGGCCCATTCCTTAATCTCGTGATTCCATGCCTGCTCAGAGCAGAAAAGCGGCAGCCCGGAAAGGTCTTTTGCACGGATTGTTTTTTTCTTCGCCATAGGATCAATCTTTGGCATCACAAGCCCCCACTTATCGCTTTCCGGGAATTCGATATATTCATATTTTCGGCTATCCGGATGTTCTGCAAGAACAAGGAAGTCGAGTAAGCCTTTGTCCAGTTTGTCTGCGATCTGCTCGGTATCGCCGCTTGTGATGTGGTAGTGAAGGTGTGGATAACGATTCTTAAACTCTTTTATGACTCTGGCGAGGTATTTGATCTGGTAGGATTCTGCAAGTCCAAGATAGAGTTCTCCGCCGGTGATGTCACCTAAAGATACAAATTCCTGTTCAATTTTATCCGCCATGCTGACCAGGTCTTCCGCACGATTCCGAAGAAGGATGCCTTCGTCGGTCAGTCGGATGCTGAAACTGTGGCGCGTAAAGAGTTTCTTCCCCAATTCATCTTCCAGGGATTTTAGCTGTTTGGAGAGAGTGGGCTGTGTCACATGCAGTATTTCGGCAGCGCGGGTCATGTTTTCTTCCCTTGCAACAGCAAGGAAGTATCTCAGGGTTCTTATTTCCATGGCAGACTCCTTTTTGTTTTTTGTGATATGCCAAATAGGAATATCACGATATTCATTATAATCATTAGAAAGCGAAAATGCCATCATATATAATTTATAATCAGGATAAAAATCAGTAAAAGCAGACCGCTTCAGGCCGGTGTCGGAGGAAAATTATGATTAAAAAAGAAGAGTTATCACTCGTACAGGAATGGGATAAGACGTTTCCAAAGAGCGAAAAGGTAGATCACAGCAAGGTGACATTTGTGAACCGTTACGGAATCACGCTGGCTGCAGATATGTATGTGCCGAAGAACGCAAAGGAAAAGCTTCCTGCGATCGCAGTGAGCGGACCTTTCGGAGCAGTAAAGGAGCAGAGTTCCGGTTTGTATGCGCAGACGATGGCTGAAAGAGGGTATCTCACAATTGCTTTTGATCCTTCTTTTACCGGTGAAAGCGGAGGATTTCCGAGATATATGGCTTCTCCGGATATTAATACAGAAGATTTCATGGCGGCAGTTGATTTCCTTTCCCTGAATGAGAAGGTGGATCCTGATCGCATCGGCATTATCGGGATCTGCGGATGGGGCGGTATGGCGATCAATACAGCGGCGCTTGATACCAGGATCAAGGCGACGGTTGCGTCCACCATGTATGATATGACAAGAGTGAACGCCAACGGCTACTTTGACGGCGAAGACAGCGAGGAAGCCCGCTTTGAGAAGAAGAAGGCGATGTGTGCGCAGCGTCTTGAAGATATGAAGCGCGGGGAGTACATGCGTGCTGGCGGCGTGATCGATCCGCTTCCGGAGGACGCCCCGTTTTTTGTTAAGGACTACTATGATTATTACAAGACCGGCCGCGGTTATCATACGCGTTCCCTTAACTCTAATGAGGGATGGAATGCGATCGGATGTGAGTCGTTTATGAATCAGCCGATCCTGAAATACAGTAATGAAATCCGAAGTGCGGTTCTGCTGATCCATGGTGAGAAGGCGCATTCTTGCTATTTCAGCAAAGACGCTTATGCTGCGATGATCAAAGACAGTAAGTATGCGGATAATAAAGAGCTGATGATCATTCCGGATGCTGTCCATACAGATCTCTATGATGGCGGCGGGAAGGATGCGATCCCGTTTGATAAGCTGGAAAGCTTCTTTACGGAATATCTGAAATAAGGGATTGGAAGATAGGAGCAAGGTCTTGATGACGAAATGGTATGTGAAGGTGGCATTTAGCGTCCTTATCCTTATAGTTTCTGTTTGTATGCTGGCAGGATGCAAGGAAGGGCAGCAGGGAGAAGATAGAACTGTACCGTCAGAAGAAGCAGTGACTGCGGCATCAGTAGTACCGAATGAGACCGAAGATAATGAAGCCGGAAAAATGCTTCGATTATATGTGAATGACGAAGAACTATCCGTGGCGTGGGAAGATAATGAATCGGTGGAAGCTCTGAAGGAAATAGTTTCAGAGGGACCGCTTGTCATAGAGATGTCCATGTATGGTGGCTTTGAGCAGGTAGGTCCCATCGGACAAAGTCTTCCCGAAAATGATAATCAGACCACGACAGATGCCGGAGACATTGTGCTTTATTCCGGCAATCAGATCGTTGTATTTTATGGTTCGAATTCCTGGAGTTATACAAGACTTGGACATATTGAGGACAGGACAAAAGAGGAACTGTCGCAATTGCTTGGAGAAGGCAACGTGTCTCTTACTATAAGAATCGACGAATGAAAGGAAGACGCAGATGAAAGAGAAGATTTTACAAACAGCAGGCAGAGAACAGCTTGGTGATTTTGCTCCAATGTTCGCGCATCTGAATGATGATGTGTTGTTTGGTGAAGTTTGGAACGCTGACGCGCTGGATACGAAAACAAAATGTATCCTGACAGTTACTTCATTGATGGCTTCCGGAATTGCAGACTCTTCATTGATATATCATTTGCAGAATGCAAAAAAACATGGAGTGACTAAGGAAGAGATTGCTGCAATTATCACCCACGTAACGATGTATGTGGGCTGGCCGAAGGGCTGGGCGGTATTCCGACTGGCAAAGGAAGTCTGGAATGAGGAAGAGCAGGGACTTACAGAAAAGGAACGTTATCAGAATACGATCTTCTTTCCAATCGGTGACCCGAATCCTTATGGTGAATTCTTTGTTGGTCAGAGTTATCTTGCTCCGGTGTCAGAAAAACAGGTTCCCATCTTCAATGTGACCTTTGAGCCGGAATGCCGCAACAACTGGCATGTTCATCATGCAGATAAGGGCGGTGGTCAGATGCTGATCTGTGTTGGCGGCAGAGGCTATTATCAGGAGTGGGGCAAAGAGCCGGTGGAAATGACACCCGGATCAGTGATCAACATCCCGGTAGATGTTAAACACTGGCACGGTGCAGCTCCGGATTCATGGTTCTCCCACCTTGCTTTGGAGATACCGGGAGAGAATGGGAGCAATGAGTGGCTGGAAGCTGTAGATGATGAGCAATACGGACGATTAAAATAAATGATTTGTCAGGACTGCCATCGGTGACGGTAATGAGCGGCACAGGGATAAAAGAGAAGCGGGAATAAAAAATGAAAGAATAATTTATAATGGAAAGGCAACAGCTTCCTTATAGAGTTTCTTCAGGGTTTTCAGGAACGTATTCAGGCTGTCCCGCTGGTCATTCCTGTGTGTGACCAGCTGGCAGGAAAAGCTTTCCTTACAATCAAATGGGATCCAGGCAAACTGACCACTGTGGTCATTTAAAAAACCGGGAGCCAGACAAACGCCACGTCCTGCAGCTACATTTGTTAAGGTCGTATCATGATCCGGGCTGTTGAAATAATCGATCTTTCCGGTCGACATCAGCCGGTGCTGTACACTGCGGAGTGCAGCGGGGGAGCCTCCACCCACCATGAGTGTTCTGCCGTAAAGGTCTTCTTCTTTTATGAGGTTTTTTTCTGCAAGCGGATCGTCCTTTCCTGCGATCAGATAGATCTGGCTCTCAAACAGATCGTGAGAGATGATTCCCGGGATCTGACGGGTCTGTTCTTTTAAGGCAAAAAGGATGTCCGATTCATTTTTTAAAAAAGATGTCATTCCATTCTCATATTGAAAAACCGGTGTGATCTGAACGCCGGGTTCTTTTTCTTCAAACAAACGCATGGCTTCCGGCAGGAAGCAAACAGCCTGCCGGACCATCAGACTGATCGTAATATTATCACTGTATTTTGCGCTGAAGTTCTGACCTTGTTCAATAGCACGTTTCATCTCTTCCCGCATATTGGAAAGATAGGTTACGAAATGCACGCCGGCCGGCGTCAGGGACGCGCCTTTCCCGTTGCGGTCAAAGATTGAAAAGCCGACCTCTTCTTCCAACAGCCGGATCTGGTAGGAAAGTGTGGGCTGGCTTATGAACATGTTTTCTGCTGCACGGCTGAAATTCAGGATGCGCGCCAGTTCTATGCAATAGTCGATCTGTTTTGTCGTCATTTTTAAATCCTTTTGGTTATTTAAATTTTAAATTGATTATAAAACAATCCGATTGGACTTTGCAATGTCCTGATGAGAAAATAAATACAGCAAAAACAGAAAAATATACAACAAAGGAGTCGCGCGCGCACCGCGGAAACAGTCGCTTCTCGCGCACCGCGCACGGAAATGGAGAACAATGGCAAAAACACTGATCGCTTTCTTTTCAAGAGCAGATGAAAATTATTTTGGCGGAGCAATGAGATATGTTAAGGTCGGAAACACTGAAATTGTTGTGGACCTTATCAAGGAGCTCGTTGATGCAGATACCTTTAAGATCGAAATGAAGGATCCGTACTCACCGGTCTATATGACCTGCATAGATGAAGCAAAAAAGGATCTCAGAGAAAATGCAAGACCGGAGCTTACAAATTATCTGGATAGCATTGATGAGTATGACACGATCATTCTGGGATATCCGAACTACTGGGGAACTTTTCCGATGGCAGTGGCGACCTTCCTGGAAAAATACGATTTTACCGGAAAGACGATCCTTCCGCTTTGCACAAACGAAGGAAGCGGTATGGGATCGAGCGAGCGTGATGTAAAGAAATATGCAAAGGGAGCAGATGTGAAAAGTGGCCTTGCAATTACCGGAAGCAGAGCAGCAGATTCCAAAGGTGCAGTTCAGAAATGGCTGAA
>JAZNHY010000230.1:0-4990 GCA_045577235.1 Lachnospiraceae bacterium | reverse complement strand
CCGGATCATGAGAAGATGGGCAAAGGCATCACACTGACAGAGGAAGAAGCCGCGAAGCTGAGAGAGCTGCTGGGGTGAGATAAAAGTATAGGAGGCTGAAATGAAACGACTTATTGCAGTACTTTTAATTGGAGTTATGGCAGCAGTTTTGCTGGCGGGATGCGGCCCAAAGGGCAGGCAGGCTGGTCCGGAAGCGGAAAGCATTGAACAAGGGGAAAGTGCAGAACAGGCTGTCAGCAATTTCCTGACGGCGATCAAGAACAAGGACACAGAGACGGCATCCAAATATCTGGAGAAGGGCGAAAAACTCGACACAGCTTTCGAGGAGATGTCCCAGTGGGGTCCGCTTTATGAGAAGCTGCTTGACTTTGATTATGAGATCCTGGGATCCAAAGAAGAGGGCAAGTCCGCTAATGTTGAGGTGAAATTTACGACCTATGATTTTGAGGTATTCTTCATGAAGATGGTTTCGGACAGCGTGGATGCGGTGCTGGAGTATACGATGAATGCGCTCGGCACCATTGGCAGCAACGGCAACCTGGGCGAACTGGATGAGGAGTCCATGCAGAAGATCATAAACGATATCGTTGACAAGAACATCGGCCTGTTGTCAGACAAAGATCAGGAGCTCAAGCTGGACATCGACCTGAAGAAATCATCGGACGGCTGGAAGATCACCAAGGGCGACAGCATCACCAATGGCATCTTTGGCGGAGCTCTGGAAGAAATGAAAGACGCCTTCAGCAGTTTGGTGCCATAATGCGAGGGAGAAGGGTAAATAGTCTGTTTTGATTTCCAATTTTTCAACGGCGATGCCAATGCGCGCACTTCCGTTGAGAAAATTGGTTTTGAGACTCTGATTCTCAGGGAAAAACTGTCGATTCTCGAAGCTTTTCAAAGGTTTTTCAACGGCAGGGGCAATGCGCGCATCTCCGTTGAGAAAAGCAGGTAACTTTTCTCAACGGATTAAGCAGAATTGTACTAGTCAACAAAAAGTAGACAGTTTTTTCAACATTTCATCACCTGGTTTCCTAAGTAATACATCTTGTATTGTTTCGGCGTCAGATAATTCAATGAGTAGGCAGGCCGCTCTTCATTAAAGAACATGATATAATCTGCGATCTCCTTCTGGATACTCTGCTCACCGGTGATGTGCAGGTCCGCAAACATCTCTGCCTTGATCCATCCATTGATCGCCTCCATGGCCGCATTGTCTGTTGGCGTTCCTGCCCTTGACATGGAATGGATGATGCCATAGAGCGGAAGCAGTTCATTAAAACTCTTCGATGCATAGACGGAACCCTGGTCCGTGTGCAGGATCATCTCCAAATCCGGATAGTTCTTCTTTATGTCTATGAGATCTTTCAGGCCGCTGATATAGGTCATCCGATCGCCCCGCCGGGAGGAGAGGGAATGACTCAGGATCTCATTGTTCCAGATATCCATGTATAACGTCAGTTCGTAATAGACCCCTTTAAGATGAAAGGCGGTCATGTCGCTTACGACACACTGGAGAGGACCGTCCACGTTCAGTCCTGTCAGCATCAGGTTCGGGAACACTTTATAAGGGTCTCCCGGCTTTTTATACCGGTAGTGCTTTGACTGGCTCGTGATCCCCGCGGTCTTGCAGCACTTATGGGCATAAGGATCGGACACGATCAGCCCGGTATCCAGACGGATCTTCGCGTTCAGCCACCGGTATCCATGGGATGGATATTTCTCGTGGTACTCCCGAAACAGCATCAGGTCTCCGACAAAGGACTTCAGTCTTTTCGATGGATGATCCAGACGCTTCTTCCATTTATAGAATCCGCTCCTGTTCACGCCCATCACATCGCAGAGCCGTTTGACCGGGAACTGACCGGACAGCTCCATTACGATCTCGAATTCCTGTCTCTTAAAGAAATGAACTCCTTGTCTGCACCATCCCCTTTCACTTCGTATCCTTTTTTTGCCCGCAGTTCATTGGCTTTTGCCAGGATCAGTTCATTGATCAGTTCTTCTTTTGACATGGACTGATAAGCCTCCATGTCGATGTCCGGGGACCTGCGTTTCGGATTTGGCTTTTCCTTGTTATCCGTATCCTTCAGCTGTGCCGGCATCACGCCTTCATACTTCCCATCCCGGTAATTCTTGACCCAGGCGCTGATGGTCGATCTGGGAAGGCCCAGCTTCGCAGCCAGTTCTGTTGTGCTCATCTTGTTTTTGATGATCTGTTCTGCAATACCGCATCGTTCTTCTTTTGTGTAGTGCATAGACACCTCCTGTTTGTTTTTCCGCACAGTGTGTATATGAAAAAGTCTCGCCTGTTTCCAGTATACAACAATGTGTGCATAAAAATGTGGTGGTGTCTACTTTTAGCTTATCAGTACACAATGCCATTGCTGTTGAAAAACGTTTGAAAAAGCCTGAGAAAGGAGGTTTTTTAATGCTCGAAAAGGAACAAATGGAGCAAATTTTCAACGAATTAACAAGGAAGTGCCTTGCCGTTGAAAAACAATTATCACAGTACCCAGAAGGACAGATGAAAGTCCGAAGGCAGCGTTATAAAGGGAAGGAATATACATTCTTTTATATTGAGCTGCCACAAATGCCCGGAGAAGTGCGAAGGCAAAGAAAGAATATTACAAAAGACGAGGAGTTAGTCCGCGTCATGGCGCGCAAAGAGTATTTGCAAACAGCATTGGAACGGTTGGAAGGGAATATTACTGCGTTGCAGGAAATAATCGATAATTTAGAAGACACCTCGACAGATGGCATCCTGTCGGGGCTGGATCCGGCAATCCAAAAGGAAATCGTTTTTCAAAAACAAAAGGAATATCTGCTGCCGGACGATCCGGCAGCTGCAAAGGCTCTTCTGGAATGGGTCAGGGCGCCCTATCCTAAAAATCCGAACTACCCGAAATTTCTGAAACACCGAACCAGTACAGGGGAGTTGGTCAGAACCAAGTCAGAAGCATTAATATATGAAAAACTGAAGGAATATAAGTTGGCGTATCGATATGAAAACCAGTTGATGGCGGGGGATACTGCGATATATCCCGACTTTACGATCCGAAGGACTGATGGAAAGATTTTTTATTGGGAGCATGCCGGGAGATGTGACCTGCAGAGTTATCGGGATGATCTCATTTGGAAAATAAGGGCGTATGAAAGTTTAGGAATCGGGCAGTGGGATAATTTGATCATATCTTTCGATGTGGAAGATGGGAGGATCGACATGCGGGAGGTTGAGAGTCAGATTAAGAACAAGCTGATTATATGAGGTTGAGAGCCAGATCAGAAATAAGCTGATCATATGATAAAAAGACCGCTTAGGCAAAGCGGTCTTTTTATGCGGTGGACACATATTATTTCATTGCTGTGTGCGGCATGCATTTCATCCTGTTATGCGGAGAAAAACATATCGTATGATTATTTCAACACATCCATGAAGGCTTTGACGTTTTCTGGTTTTGCGTTCAGAGGAACTTCGCAGCCTGAGCTCAGCATGAATCCGCCGCCCATACCCATCTGGACCAGTTTCTCACTGTAAGCAGCAACTTCATCTGGTGTTCCGAAAGCAAAGAGCGTTGCAGGCACGTCACCGCGGATCGTCTGATATCCTTTCAGCATGCCATAAGCTTCTTCGATGTTGGTGTCGCCGTCCAGCTCCAGGTGCAGGCTGCCCTTTGGAAGCTCGGTGAAGTATTTTACCATCGGCAGCCAGTTGCCGTCTGCGTGAAGAACGCTGATAAGGCCTGCTTCGTGGAAACGGGTGATGGTCTTCTTCATCTCCGGCCATACATACTCTTCAAAGAATGCCGGAGAGATGAATGTAGCGGAAGATCTCATTGCGAAGATACCAATTTTCTGTGCGCCGCTGGCTTTTGCCTGCTCGATCGTCCCGATGTCTGCGCCTTCCTGTTCCTTGCGGATGATGTCCATGATCTTCTCCGGGCAGTCATACATATCATAGGTGAATTCCTGCATGGAGCGGATCATTGAAAGATCATCGAAGATTGGAGCCATTGCAGACTCAAAACATGGAACAACGCCGTGCTGAATCAGGAATCCGATCGTTCTGCCCATGTTTGCACCAAGCTGTCCGAATCTTGCGCCAAGCTGACCCGGATCATTAAAATGATTGATCGCCATTAAATAACCGAATTTCCAGTTCTGAAATCCCATCTGAAGGATCTTGTCATATTCTTCCGGATCATCAAAGAATGGGGTCTCGACAAACTGATAAAGATCATCATCACCCAGCTCGCGTCCCGGCAGTCTGACCGGAAGGCCCATGATGAAGGTGGTATCCAGTGGCTCCATTGCCATGGAAACATCCGGCGTACCAATTTTTGCCCAGGTGTTTTCTACGGCTTCAAGCCAGTTGGTCGGATCCGGATCAAGGATCTCTTTCTGGGTCTTTCCGCCCAGAGGTCCGTAGGTTGCCAGAAGCATTGGCATGATCGGCATTTCGCTTCTGTCAGCGTATGGCGTCATGCTTAACATTTTTCCGTACTTTTCAAAAGAATTCATAATACATCTCCTATCCAAAAAATGCTGGTTAACACTTCAATTATTTATTAAGTGCGCTCATCATAGCCGAATATAGATGCTTTGTAAAATCACAAAACGTGATTTTATTATAACAAAACGTTATAACAAAACCACGTTCTAAAATCCCAAAAAAAGCTGGAAAACCTATAAAAACAGGGAATATCCAAAAGTCAGATCAATCCAGATACATCTGCCGCAGCTGTTCCTTTTCCTCTTCGGAAATGTGGAGACCCTGTGTAATGTAATTATCAAAATTGCCGTACAGCTCATCGATGCGGGTCATGACTGTGTCTACATAACTTGGATGTGTGCGATGCAGATATTCCAGGGACTTTTCGTTTTCCTCTGTCAGATAACCGTACTGCTCAAAGAATTCTTTCTTGGCCTGTTCCACTTCCGGTCCCATATATTCGTTGGTCAGCATGTAAAGTCGGATCGTAGCCATGTCGTT
>JAZNHY010000229.1:0-2700 GCA_045577235.1 Lachnospiraceae bacterium | reverse complement strand
CAGAACAGGACAAACTTAAGGTCAAAGGTTTCTTTGAAATTCTTGGATGCAAGGTCCGTAAAAAGAAGGACCGGCAATGTGATTGTAAAGTTAAATTTGTTCGCTGCTGCCAGGAATCCATCTGTTAAGATGTTGACTCTTTTCAGAAAATACCCCAACGCGATCAAGATAAACAACGGGATCGTTGCGTTCAGCGCGAATACCAGATTACTGCCCATTTGCCCTCTCTTTGAAAAAATAAGCCAGATGAAATCCAGCTTTTCTTCCCTGTTTTTTAGTTAAAATAAGTGTATCTCGGTGTAGATTAATTGTCAAATTTAATATATAATGGTGGTTAATTTTAAACTTGCTGCCATGAATATTGAAGCGGCAATAATTGAAGGAGATGAAAATATGAAAAGAACAGAGATTGTCAGGTTATTCAAAGAGGCGCCGGAAGACGGGTCCTTTGTGACAGTTGCCGGCTGGGTCAAAACATCCAGAGAATCCAAGAACGTGGGTTTCCTGGAGCTGAATGATGGAAGCTGCTTCGCAAATCTGCAGATCATCATCGATGCTGCCCGCTTTGATAATTTTAAGGAACTGGCAAATCTTTCTGTCGGAAGTGCTGTCGTGGTAGAAGGCAAGGTCGTTCTGACCCCTCAGGCAAAACAGCCGCTGGAGATCCATGCAGATGCCATCACCATCGAGGGCGACTGCGAGAGCGATTACCCGCTGCAGAAAAAACGTCATACGTTGGAATTCTTGCGTACGATCCCGCATCTTAGAGCGCGTTCCAACACATTCAATGCCGTATTCCGCATTCGGAGTGAGGCCGCTTTTGCGCTGCATAAATTCTTTAACGAGAACGGTTTTGTCTATGTGCATACACCGCTGATCACCGGAAGCGACTGCGAAGGCGCCGGTGAAATGTTCCGTGTCACCACACTGGACCCGAAAGATCCTCCGCTGGATGAAAATGGAAACGTCGATTTCTCCAAGGATTTCTTTGGACAGGAGACCAACCTGACGGTATCCGGACAGCTGGAGGGCGAGAGCATGGCTCTGGCCTTTGGCAAGATCTATACCTTTGGACCGACCTTCCGTGCTGAGAACTCCAACACACCGCGTCATGCAGCAGAGTTCTGGATGCTGGAGCCGGAAATGGCTTTTGCAGACCTGACGGATTATATGGATACCGCTGAGGCCATGATCAAATATGTGGTCAAGTATCTGCTGGAGAAATGTCCGGATGAATTAGCCTTCTTCAACAACTTTTACGATAAAGGCCTTGTAGAGCGTCTGACTAATCTTGCAAATGCAGACTTTGCCCGCGTCAGCTATACAGAAGCAGTGGAGATCCTGAAACAGCACAATGATGAGTTTGAGTATAAAGTTGACTGGGGAACAGATCTGCAGACGGAGCATGAACGCTACCTGACAGAAAAGATCTACCAGAAACCGGTCTTTGTCACGGACTATCCAAAGGAGATCAAGTCCTTCTATATGCGTATCAACGAGGACGGCAAGACCGTTGCTGCAGCTGATATGCTGGTCCCTGGCGTCGGCGAGCTGATCGGCGGCAGCCAGAGAGAGGAACGCAAAGAGATCCTGGCACAGCGTATTCAGGAATGCGGCCTCAACGCCGATGATTACAAGTGGTACATGGATCTGCGCCGTTACGGCAGTGCAAAGCATGCAGGCTACGGCCTTGGCTTTGAGCGCCTGATCATGTACGTGACCGGCATCGGCAATATCCGCGACGTAGAGATCTATCCGCGTACTGCCGGCAAACTGGTGTAAGAATAAGAAGCAATCTAAAAGGCCTATGGAGACATCCGTTTCCATAGGCCTTTTTTATTTATCTGATATTATTTCACTTTTGCCTCCAGCTCGCCGTCAGCTCCGACATCGATCAGAATGACATCGTCCGGCTTCAGGTTGCCTTCCAGGATCATCCTTGCAGCCAATGTGGTGACATTCTTCTGCAGGAACCGCTTCAGCGGACGAGCACCGTATGCCGGATCATAAGACCGGTCAGTTACCAGTTCTTTTGCCGCATCTGTCAGTTCAATAGAGAGCTGCTTCTCTACAACTAGTTTGTTGATCGCTTTCATCTGCAGATCAATGATTGCTGCCACATTCTCTTTAGTCAACGGCTTGAAGAGAATGATCTCATCCAGACGGTTAAGGAATTCTGGACGGAAGCTGCTGCGCAGCTGGCCCATGACCATTTCCTCTGCAACCACACTGATATTGCCATTTTCATCAATGCCATCCAGCAAATGCTGGGAACCCAGGTTACTGGTCAGGATAATGATAGTGTTCTTAAAGTCAACAGTCCTCCCCTGTGAATCTGTGATACGGCCGTCATCCAGCACCTGCAGTAAGACGTTGAAGACATCCGGATGTGCTTTTTCCACTTCATCAAAGAGGATAACCGAATACGGTTTCCGACGGACGGCTTCTGTCAGCTGGCCGCCCTCATCATACCCGACATATCCTGGAGGCGCTCCGATCAGACGGGAGACAGAGTGTTTCTCCATATACTCACTCATATCGATACGGACGATGTTGCCTTCGTCATCAAACAGAGCTTCTGCCAGTGCTTTTGCCAACTCGGTTTTACCAACGCCGGTAGGTCCCAGGAAGAGGAATGATCCAATAGGTCTGCCCGGCTCCTTGATACCGGCTTTCGACCGCCAGATTGCATCCACAATT
>JAZNHY010000228.1:0-4814 GCA_045577235.1 Lachnospiraceae bacterium | reverse complement strand
CATCTTTTGATCCGGCGCGGATCTGCAACAGGACAGGTCATGGTCTGTCTGGTGATCAACGGAGATGAACTGGGCACTTTAGAGCTGGAGCGCGAAGTCGGAGGCCAAGCGGTCTTAGGAAGACAACAGCAAGCAGCAACTCCTTGGCTCACAGAACGACATGGCTACGATCCGACTTCATCTTTTGATCCGGCGCGGATCTGCAACAGGACAGGTCATGGTCTGTCTGGTGATCAACGGAGATGAACTGGGCACTTTAGAGCTGGAGCGCGCTTTTGTCGCTGCATTAAAAAAAGCAGATCCTGCAATCCGCAGCATTTGTCTGAATATCAATAAAGAAAGAACAAATGTTATTTTAGGAAAGGCACTTCGCTGCCTCAGCGGCGAATTATACATAGAAGAGAAGATCACCTGCGGAAAGGAACCGCTTCGGTTTCAAATCTCTCCGCTGTCTTTCTTTCAGGTAAACACGGTACAGACGGAACAGCTTTATGGCACGGCACTTTCGTTTGCAGACCTGAAAGGTGATGAGACCGTATGGGATCTTTACTGCGGCACCGGAACCATCTCCCTGTTTCTTTCAAAGTCTGCAAAAAAAGTAATCGGAGTAGAGGTCATCCCGGCTGCCATTGAAGACGCAAATGAAAATGCATGGGTGAACGGTATTGATAATGCCCAGTTCCTTTGCGGCAAAGCAGAAGAGCTGTTCCCGGAAGCGGTGCTTCAGGAAAACCTTCCGGCGGATGTGGTAGTTCTTGACCCGCCGCGCAAAGGATGCGATGCAAAGCTCCTGAATGCGATCCGAAAAGTCGGTCCGGAAAAAATAGTGTATGTCAGCTGTGACAGTGCTACATTGGCAAGAGACCTGAAGATCCTGACCGGCGGAGATCCGTTATGGAAAGATGGTGCTTCCTACCAGTTGAAAAAAGTACAGCCTGTGGATATGTTTCCGCACACTGTCCATGTAGAAACCGTTGTATTATTGAAAAAAGCAGAGAACTGACTGATCAGTATTTGCGAGGGAAAAATGAATCATTTTAATTTCAAATATGTACGAATTCAAGGAAAAGAACTGGCCAAGAACACCATGTATGCCAAAGGTGTCTTCAGCATGTGCTGGCAGCTGATCCAGCAGGATGTCATGATAGAAGAAGATGCAGATCTCTTCCGAGAAATCGACAGCTGGTTTGCAGAAAACCTTCCATGGCCGCCGCAGTGTAAAAATCGGGAACCGGTAGTCTGCTGGTTTAAAACGGAAAATTCCGATGAAATGCTGAAAATGATCAAGCCGGCTTTGTGGCTGCTGGACCGGTATAACCATCCATACTTCCTGGTTTACACTAATACACCGGGAGAGATCGTGTATGAGGATCAATATCAGGTTGCTGCCAAGGTTGATGGTTTTTTGCAAATAGAAGAGCTGCAGGAATCATGGTCACCGGAAGACTGAACAAGGCAGGCTGCATGAATTACTTTGAAAGTAAAGGAGAATAACTATGAGTGAAAACTGGAAATTCAGTGAACTGGAATATAAAAGACCGGATAAAGATCAGGCAGTCCGGGATATGCGCGAGACTACACAGAAGATCCGCGACGCAAAGAGCGGCGAGGAGGTGCTTGCACTGCTGATGGAGCAGGAGAAGCGGGATGCCATTCTTATGGATATGTTAACGATCGCACAGATCCGTCACACCCTGGATACAGCAGATGCGTTTTATGAAAAAGAATATGCATGGATCGCGGAAACCATGCCGACCATCATGCCGGATCAGCTTGCCCTGTCTGATGCAGTAGCAGAAAGCCCGTATCGGGATTATTTAGAAGAGAAACTCGGGAAGCAGTATTTTGTGGCGATGGATCTTCAGAAAAAAAGTTTTTGTCCGGAAAATATTCCGCTGATGCAGCAGGAAGCAAAGCTGAAAGATGAGTATCAGAAGATCATGGCAGCATGTCAGGTAGAGTTTATGGGAGAGAATCGCAACCTCTACGGACTGCAAAAGTTTTTTGAAGATGAAGACCGTGAAGTGCGAAAGGCTGCATTTTCTGCATACTCTGATTTTTACCACGGACATGAGGCCCGCCTGGAAGAAATCTGGGACGAACTGATCTCCGTCCGAAATGAAATGGGACGTAATCTCGGCTTTGAGAATTTTATTCCAGTAGGTTATATGCAGCAGGGACGGACTGACTACGGTCAGGAAGAAGTTGCAGCATTCCGTGAGCAGGTGAAAGAAGAACTGGTTCCATTTTGTGAGAAATTATACCAGGCACAGGCCAAACGATTAGGCATCGATAAAGTCTATGCATTTGACGAGAAAATGATCTTTCCGGATGGAAATGCTCATCCGGCAGGTGACGATGATTTCATGATCCGCACGGCGCAGCAGATGTATCATGAAATGAGTCCGGAGACGGCTGAGTTTATCGACTTCATGATCGGACATGAGATGATGGATCTGAAGAATAAACCAGGAAAGGCATCCACCGGATACTGCACCATCCTTCCGGCACGGAAAGCACCTTTTGTATTCTCCTGTTTCAATCAGACAATCTTTGATATGCAGGTCCTTTCACATGAGTTAGGGCATGCGTTTGCAGCCTTCCGGGCATCGCGGATCCAGCCGGTGCAGGAATATTATTTTTCATCCACAGACATAGCAGAGATTCATTCCATGTCTATGGAGCAGTTTGCCTATCCGTATGCTGAGAGGTTCTTTGGAGAAGATGCAGATAAGTTCCGTTTTGCCCATTTGCAGGAGGCGTTGACCTTTGTGCCGTTTGGTGTTGCTGTGGATGAATTCCAGCATATCTGTTATGCGCATCCGGAACTGACTCCTAAGGAGCGTACATATGAGTGGCATAATCTGGAAGAAAAATATATGCCATGGCGGACATATCAGGATGACGAATTCATGGACCGCGGCGGTTACTGGTATCACAAGCTGCATATCTATCTGGATCCGTTCTATTATATCAACTACACGTTAACGACCATGGGAGCCATGGAGTTTAAGAAAAAACATGCCCAGGATCCAAAGGCTGCATGGAAAGATTATCTGGCATTGACCGATGTGGGCGGCAGCAGGAGTTATCTGGAAACGCTGCGTCTGGCAAATCTGGCCATTCCATTTGAAGCCGGCGGCGTTAAGAGAGCAGTAGAATATGCCGAGAAGATTCTGGAGGAAGAGATTTCCTGATTTCAAGAGGGAGGACAGCAATGAATAGGAATGACATCACGATCCGCTTGGAAAAAGAAGATGATTACAGAGACGTTGAATTTATGATCCGGGAATCCTTCTGGAATGTGTATCGCCCGGGAGCACTGGAACATTTTGTAATCCACGTGCTGAGGAATGATCCTGCATTTGTGAAGGAATTGGATTTCGTTATGGAAAAGGAAGGACAGCTGATCGGACAGAATATGTTCATGAAGACTGTCATTAATGCTGATGATGGGAAAGAGATAGAAGTCCTTACTATGGGACCGATCTGCATCCGGCAGGATCTGAAGCGGCATGGATATGGGAAGATCCTGTTGGACTATTCTTTGGAGAAAGCAGCAGAACTCGGGTTTGGAGCGGTTTTGTTTGAAGGAAACATCGGCTTTTACGGGAAGAGTGGATTTGATCATGCCAGCAAGTTTCAGATCCGCTATAATGACCTTCCAGCTGAAGCCGATACATCTTTTTTCCTTTGCAAGGAGCTGATCCCAGGGTACCTGGATGGGATCACCGGAGCTTACAGGACACCGCAGGGTTATTATGTGGATCAGGCAAAAGCGGAGGAATTCGACAAGAACTTCCCATTCAAAGAAAAAATGAAATTACCGGGACAGTTAAACAAATAAAAGAACCGGAGACCAAATATGAATCAAACACAGATCCGCTCTGCATCAGCGACGGATGCGGAGCGCCTCCTTAAGATATATGCATATTATGTAGAAGAGACGGCAATCACGTTCGATTATGAAGTGCCGTCTTTAGAGGATTTCCGCAGCAAAATGGAGCACACCCTGCAGAAATATCCGTTCCTCGTTTTAGAAGACAGCGAAGGGATACAAGGATATGCTTATGCAGGACCATTTGTGGGCAGGGCAGCATATGATCATTCCTGCGAAGTAACGATCTACCTGGACCATTCATCGCAGAAAAGAGGTTATGGCCGGCTTCTCTATGAAGCATTGGAGACAGAATTAAAAAACAGAGGAATCCTGAATCTGTATGCGTGCATCGGAGATCCGATTGAGGAAGATGCATACCTGGACAGGAACAGTGAACAGTTCCATCAGCATCTTGGATTTACTAAAGTGGGTGAATTTCATCAGTGCGGTTTTAAATTTGGACGCTGGTATAATATGATCTGGATGGAAAAAATCATAGGAGAACATAGATGAAAGTGATAAAAAAGATACGTTCCAGTTTGGCCATTAATATTATCGGCGGCATCATCCTATTACTGGTTGTTTTCGGGATCATCGTTAGTGGAATTGGCTATTTCAGTTTCACCGATGCGTTCAAAAAAGAATATTCCACAACCACATCGCATATGGCCGATACGGCTACCACTTTGATCAATGGTGATCATCTGGATGATTATCTGGCCGGACGGGAAATGGAAGAGTATGAACAGACGAAGGGATACCTGGATGCATATTGTGTCCGCATGCGGCTTTCGTTGATCTATCTGATCCAGGTAGATACCAGTGATTACGGGAGGTTTGTTTCTATCTTCAATGCGGTAGACAATACGGTGGATGATTCCTCGTACACCCCTTGGGAGCTGGGATTTAAACGGGATACAACAAATAACGAGTA
>JAZNHY010000227.1:0-2195 GCA_045577235.1 Lachnospiraceae bacterium | reverse complement strand
TCTTAAGGGTCGTATTGCAGAGATCGATTCTTATATCGAGGCGTCCTCCCAGACGGACTTTGAGTAATACGAGGTGAATGTGATGAAGCGATTAAAAAGGTTTGCGGCATTTTCTGTCGTGCTTGTTATGATATTTGCTCTGGCAGGATGCGGAAACTCCACCGAAAGTAATGGTGATCAGTCTGCTGCTCCTACGGAAACACAGGAAGCACAAGTGACGGAAAACACAGAAGAGAAAAGCCGGGAGGATGCTGCCGGGGAGACTACGGACACGGACAATACACAGGTGAGCGAGTCTGAAAATAACGACAGCGGTATTCTTGTCGTATATTTCTCAAGAACCGGCGAGCAGTATACGGTTGGCGTGATTGACAAGGGCAATACGGCTATCGTGGCTGAGATGATCGCAGATGCTACAGGCGCGGATATGTTTGAGGTGCTTCCGCAGGAAGACTACTATCCATACACTTACAAAGAGTTAACCGATGTGGCGAAGCAGGAACAGAACGAGAATGCCAGACCTGCGTATCAAGGGAGCGTTCCTGATTTGTCACAGTACAGCACGATATTCATCGGCGCGCCTGTATGGTGGGGCGACTGGCCTGTGATCATGTACACCTTCTTTGAGAATGAGGATCTGTCGGGCAAAACGTTGATTCCGTTCTCTACCCATGAAGGCAGCGGCTTATCCGGTTTTGATCGAAAACTTTCATCTGCCTGTCCTGATGCAACTGTTCTTGATGGATTGGCGGTTCGTGGTAACGATGCGCAGAATAATCAGGATAGCGTAAGACAATCCGTGAACGACTGGGTATCCGGTCTTGGGTATTAATTTCTAAAAAAACAGGCAAGGCAGGTAGACAATATTGAAAAAGAAAAACATAAGGATGATCATAGATATCTCCATGACGGTCTTGCTGCCGATGCTGATGGCATACTCCCTGATTGGAGAAAAGTTCCACGAATTCATAGGGACTCTGATGTTCTGTCTGTTTATCGCCCACAATGTTATGAACAGGGGCTGGTATAAGGCTTTATTCAAGGGAAAATATACTGCGAGAAGAACCTTCCAGACTGTTTTAAATATGCTGCTGCTCGTCTTTATGATAATGCAGCCAGTCAGCGGCATTCTGATGTCAAAGCATCTTTATACTTTTATTCAGGTACCGGGAGTCACGGCTTCTGCACGTGAAATCCATCTATTCCTTGCATATTGGGGATTTGCATTGATGTGCATTCATGCCGGGACGCATCTGACTCTGCCGCTCGGAAAGCTGAAACAGAACAGAAGAAACACCTGGACAGTGGTAGTAGGCGTATTAAGCGCAGTTTCCCTGTACGGTTGCTATGCCTTTGTGAAGAGACGGCTTGCGGATTATATGTTCTTGAAGTCAGCTTTCGTGTTCTTTGACTACAGTGAGCCGAGGGTTTATTTCTTCCTCGACTACATCGCCATGATGATTCTATTTGCCTTTGTGGGATATTTGATTGCTGCGGGATTGACCAATGTAAGCAAAGAAAAAAGCGTTAGTTAAAATGGCAGTCAAAGTCACATCTCGTTAAAGAGTGGAACACGAGAACACGTAGGAACAGCAAATTCCTATCTCTCTGTATATAATACGCATTTTTTATATACCCTATTTTCGTTCACGAAATTTATGTTGTAATAGGATTTTTCGTGTTCCTCGTGTTCCGACCGTTGAAAATAAAGGATTATTCGGAACAGGTATGGCCTGTGGGTTTCTCTTTGGAGAGCCTGCAGGCCGCTTTTTTTATGCCGTAACGGTGGGGGTTGAATTTCTCGGTAGTGAGTGAGGGAGATACCACGAGACCTATCCCTCGGAAGGAGCCGAGAGAATATGACCGATAATCAGAAAGCACAAATCATCAAACTTCGTGCGGCTGGAAACGGCTATGGCAAGATTGCCCAGACGCTTGGCATTTCGGTGAACACAGTAAAGTCTTTCTGCCGCAGGAATGATATCAACGGTGACACGGCAGGCGAGCCTTCCGTTATTCTCACCGGGGAAACAAAGGCCTGCGAGAATTGCGGTCGGGAGATTCAGCAGATCGCCAAGCGGAAGAAAAAACGCTTCTGCTGTGACAAGTGCCGTAACGAGTGGTGGCCGCCATCTCCGCCAAGGAAGCGCAGAGCGAACGACTGTCGGACTTCATCAAGGTACTGAAAGCGCAGG
>JAZNHY010000226.1:0-6022 GCA_045577235.1 Lachnospiraceae bacterium | reverse complement strand
GCAGTCCCTTTTACCTATGCACTTGATAAAATCAAGCCTTTTCAATCTTAACCGCACAAACCTTGTACTCCGGAATGCAGGCAATGTCATCGTAAACAGCATTGGTCAGCTTGTTTGCATTGCCATCCGGGAAGTGGAAGGTCATGAAGGACTCACCAGGAGAAACTTTCTTGCCGACTCTTGCAGTCGTTTCCAGTTCACCACGGCGGCTGGAGACTTTCACTCGATCTCCATGTTTTACGCCAATCTTCTCTGCATCTTGATCGTTCATCTCGATATAAGACTCATTGACGATCTGAGTGATGCCCTTGCTCTTTCCGGTCATAGCACGTGTATTGTAGTGATACAGCATACGTCCAGTGATCAGGATGGTCGGATATTCTTCATCTGGAAGCTCAACAGATGGTTTGTATTTAGCCGGATAGAAGTAGCCTAATCCACGGCTGAACTTGCCAACATGCATGATCGGTGTGCCCGGATGATCTTTTCCAGTACATGGCCACTGCAGGCTTTCGCCAGCATCCAGTCTTGCATGGGAAATACCTGCAAAGCTTGGAGTCAGGGAAGCGATCTCATCCATGATCTCAGCGGATGTCAGCTGTGGCTGCGGATAACCTATGCGGTTCATGACATCGATAAAGATATCGGTATCAAGACGTGCATTAGTTCCCAGGTCAACTGCTTTACGGACTCTCTGTACACGACGCTCGGTGTTGGTGAATGTACCTTCTTTTTCTGCGTAGCTTACGCCAGGAAGGACAACATCTGCATAAGCTGCCGTTTCTGTCATGAACAGATCCTGAACAACCAGGAATTCAAGGCTGGTCAGGGCCTTCTCTACATGATGGGTATCCGGATCTGTAACGATCGGATCTTCTCCGAAGATGTACAGACCTTTGATCTTTCCTTCGATAGCTGCCGGAAGCACTTCCGTTGCTTTCAGACCAGCTTTATGGTTCAGCTCAATACCCCATGCTTTTTCGAATTTTTCCATGACAGCCGGATCTTCCACGTTCTGGTATCCTGGGAATTTCTCAGGCAGTGCACCCATATCGCAGGCACCCTGTACGTTGTTCTGTCCACGGAGCGGGTTCACGCCGCAGCCAGGACGGCCAAGCTTACCAACCATCATTGCCATGTTGGACATGCTCATAACGCCTTCCGTACCAGTTGAATGCTCGGTAACACCCAGACAGTAGATGATCGGAGCCTTCTCAGCTTTTGCATACATTCTTGCAGCAGCTTTCAGATCTTCTGCATCGATATGGCAGATTTCTGCAACCTTCTCAGGTGTATAATCTTTAACAATTTCAGCTAATTCTTCAAAACCTTCTGTTCTGGTCTTGATGAATTCCTCATCGATCAGACCTTCGTTGATGAAAATGTTCATCATACCATTTGCAAATGCAACGTTGGTGCCCGGTTTGATCTTCAGATGGATTGCAGCATCTTTTGTTAATGTGATATCACGAGGATCAACAACGATCAGTTTAGCACCACGGCGAGCTGCACGACGGATACGTGCACCAACGACCGGGTGAGCTTCTGTCGGGTTAGAACCTACGACCATGATGACATCCGGCTCTTCCGTGATATCTTTGATGGTATTTGTCATAGCACCGGATCCAAGCGTAATCGCCAGACCATGAACAGATGCACTATGGCAGACACGTGCGCAGTTATCTACGTTGTTGGAACCGAATGCGCAGCGTACCAGTTTCTGAAGCATGTAGCAGTCTTCATTTGGAGCTCTGGAGCATGCAAAACCAGCCAGAGATTCGCTGCCGTATTTCTTCTTGATCTCGGTGAATTTAGCAGCAACCAGATCTAAAGCTTCATCCCAGGTTGCCTTCTCAAATTTACCGTCTTTCTTGATCAGAGGATCGGTCAGTCTGCCTTCATCATGAACAAATTCGAAGGAACCGAAACGACCTTTGACACAAAGCTGTCCGTTGTTGGATGGACCATCAGCGCCTTCCACTGCAACGATCTTGCCATTTTTCACAACCAGATAGTACTGGCAGCCTGTTGCACAGTGAGGACATGTGGTAAGGACTTTCTTGGTCTCCCAATCACGGAATTTCTTGCCGGCTTTCAGGGAAAGAGCGCCTGTCGGGCAGGCCTGTACGCAGTTACCGCAGCTTACGCAGTTAGAATCTGCGATCTTGATTCCCATAACCGGAGAAACTGTTGTCTCAAAACCTCTTTCCGTTGCAGCGATCGTACCATTGCACTGGATCTCCTGGCAGGTACGTACGCAGCGGCGGCATAAAATACATTTACCCGGATCATAAATGAAGAACGGTGAGGAATCATCCGGCGGGATCTGGCAGGTCTCGCCTTCGAAATCGCCGCGCTCTACTTCATAATCCATTGCATACTGCTGCAGCTTACATTTTCCATTTGCAGCACAGCTCATGCAGTCACCGGTATGATTGGAAAGCATCATCTGAAGGATGAATTTTCTGGATTCCAGAACTTCCGGCGTATTGGTCCGAACGACCATGCCTTCTGTAACCGGTGCAGCACATGCGGTCATCAGACCACGTGCGCCTTCTACTTCCACCAGACACATTCTGCAGGATCCGTCCGGTGCAAGCTCTTTCATATAACAAAGTGTAGGAATGTCAATACCGGCAGCCTGTGCAGCCTGTAAGATCGTTGTGCCATCTTCTACCTGAACTTGAATTCCATCAATCGTCAAATTAATCATCTTGGCACCTCCTATCGTTTGGTTACTGCGCCAAACTTACAGTTCGTAAGACAGGTTCCGCAGCCGATACATATGTTGTTATCAATGACATGTGGCTCTTTGACATTGCCTGTAATTGCATTAACAGGGCAGTTCTTAGCGCAGAGCGTACAGCCTTTACATTTCTCCGGATCGATCCAGAACTCTAAGAGTGCCTTACAGATACCAGCCGGACATTTCTTATCCTGAACATGAGCCAGGTATTCATCTTTGAAGCATTTGAAGGTGGAAACAACCGGGTTTGGAGCTGTCTGGCCAAGAGCACAAAGAGAATTCTTTTTAATATTCTCACATAAGTACTCCATCTGATCCAGATCTTCCATAGAAGCTTCTCCGGCAGTGATCTTTTCTAGGATCTCATAAAGTCTCTTGGTACCGATACGGCATGCCGTACATTTACCGCAGGACTCATCCACGGTGAAGTTCAGGAAGAACTTAGCGATATCCACCATACAGTTATCTTCATCCATAACGATCAGACCGCCAGATCCCATCATAGATCCGATTGCGATCAGGTTATCGTAATCGATCGGAACATCCAGATCTGCTGCAGAAATACATCCGCCGGAAGGACCGCCGGTCTGAGCAGCTTTGAATTTCTTTCCATTAGGAACGCCGCCGCCGATTTCTTCAACGATCTCACGAAGAGTGGTTCCCATCTCAACTTCAACAAGACCAGTATTGTTGATCTTGCCGCCGAGTGCGAACACCTTGGTTCCTTTGGATTTTTCTGTACCCATGGAAGCAAACCAGTCAGCACCATTCATAATGATCTGTGGAATGTTTGCCCATGTTTCTACATTATTCAGGATGGTTGGCTGACCGAACAGACCTTTGACTGCCGGGAATGGCGGACGAGGTCTCGGCTCACCACGATGACCTTCGATAGAAGTCATCAGAGCTGTCTCTTCTCCGCAGACAAACGCACCGGATCCGAGACGAAGTTCAATATCGAAATTGAAATCTGTTCCGAAAATATTCTTTCCTAACAGACCATATTCTCTGGCCTGGTTAATAGCAATGGTCAGACGCTGAACAGCGATCGGATACTCTGCACGAACGTAGATATATCCCTGATCAGAGCCAATTGCATAGCCGGCAATTGCCATTGCCTCTAATACAACATGCGGATCTCCTTCCAGAATAGAACGATCCATGAATGCGCCAGGGTCGCCTTCGTCTGCATTACAGCAGACATATTTTTTAACTTCCCCTCTTCTGGAGCATGCAAATTTCCATTTTGTTCCTGTCGGGAATCCGGCACCGCCTCTGCCGCGAAGTCCAGAATTGATCATGACATCGATAACCTCATCCGGGGTCATTTCTGTCAAACATTTATAAAGAGCCTGGTAAGCATCTAAAGCAATTGCTTCGTCGATGTTTTCCGGAGCGATAACACCGCAGTTACGAAGTGCAACTCTCTTTTGTTTTTTGTAGAATGGTGTTTCATTTAATGGAAGAATGGTTCCGTCTTCCAGTACAGAGTCTTTGTAAAGAAGCTCTTTGACCGGTTCGCCGCCTTCTACAAGATGCTTGTCACATACCGTCACAACATGTTCCGGTGTCATCATCGAATAGAAAGTTCCTTCCGGATAAACGATCATGATTGGGCCAAGTGCACAAAGACCAAAGCAGCCAGTCTTAACGACAAGTACGTCATTGAGACCTTTCTTCTCTAATTCTGCTTCTAATGCTTCGATAATGACTTTGGAACCGGAAGAAGTACATCCGGTACCACCGCAGATCAGGACCTGTTTGCGGTATCCGGTGTTCTTTGCCAGTTTTTCGCCTTCTTCTTTGACGATCTTCCGGACCATAACGAGTTCATGATACTTATCTTTGATCTGATTTAATTGTTCTATTGTCATGGCACCCTCCTAATCGTTCATATAGCGGTCAATGATCTCCGCTACTTTCTTAGGTTCTGCTTTGCCGTAAACATCTTCATTCACTGTCATGACAGGGGCAAGACCACAAGCACCTAAACATCTGGTTACATCCACTGAAAACTTTGCATCAGAAGTACATTCGCCGCTCTTGATCCCCAGCTTGCTTTCCACTGCCTCAAGGATCTTGTCAGATCCCTTGACATAGCAGGCTGTTCCCAGGCAAACAGAAACACTGTATTTACCCTTTGGGTTCAGAGAGAACTGCGAATAGAAGGTGACAACACCGTAGACTTCTGCAACGGAAAGATGAAGTGCTGCTGCGATCTTTTCCTGGACCTCTACCGGAAGATATCCGTAGATACCCTGTGCTGCCTGTAATACCGGCATAAGGGCTCCAGCCTGACCTTTGTGAGCATCAATCACTTCCTGCAAAGCTTTTTCCTGTTCCAAGGTTCCCTGGAACGCTACTGTTGTTTTCGCTTTTGCCATTTCTTTGTCCTCACTTAGTTTAAAAAATAGTTACACGTTACATAAGCACAATAAACATTGTACTGATAAATATACAAAGTTATTATATCCTACTCTATCTTTTTTTCAAAGGGATTTCATATGAATTCTATTACTTTTTTTAGAATTATTCTGAAGCATTTTCAGCCATAGAGAAGGCCTCGTTCACTACATCCTGCGGGAATCCGTAAGCTTTTAAGAGAAGGATGGCGTTTCGGCTGTCTGCTCTGCCTTTTTTCAGCCGATAATCGAAAGTAATGCTGCCGGAATCTTCCTGGATCTGCTCCGAAAAATGATAATTATCCATGACATCTTCCAGAAGCTGTGTGAGTTCGATGTCATGTGTAGCAGCAAAACAAAGGGCGTTTTCCGTACTTAATTTACGAAGGATCTGGGTAGATGCAGCAATCCGCTCCTGTGTATTGGTCCCGCGAAGAACTTCATCCACAAAGACCATGACCGGACTTTCCTTTGACAATGCGTCAAAAATACGCTTCATAGATTTGATCTCCACCACAAAGTAGCTTTCTTCCCCCAGAATATTGTCTGAAAGTGCCATAGAAGAATAGACACGGAAGAACGATGTTTCAAAAGAATCAGCCAGAACCGTACAGATTGTCTGAGCAAAAATCTGGTTGATCGCGATCATTTTCAGGAAGGTGGATTTACCTGACGCGTTACTACCGGTTAAAAGGACTGAGCGCTCTGTAGCGATGCTGTTCTTGACTGGATCTTTTACCAGCGGATGATAAGCATTTTCTGTTTTAAGGGTCAGTAAAGAGGATGGGGCCTTATGAAAGACCGGTAGACAGTATGATGGATGCTCTTCACGAAAATGCGCGATACAGATACAAGTTTCTATTCCGCCTAATAT
>JAZNHY010000225.1:0-1976 GCA_045577235.1 Lachnospiraceae bacterium | reverse complement strand
TCTGCCAGATTGATAAAGCTGATATTCGGCATACCAGGACGCGGACCCGGTCCATGTCCCGGTCCACCCGGCTGCTCTTCTTTTTCTTCTGTTTCCGGTGTGATCACATTACCGTTCTCATCTAAAACTTCCGGCAATGCTTCCTGCGCTTCTTTTGGCAGATCGCTCATTGGTCCGTTATTACTATTCATCGGGTTGTTGCCCCAGAGCGGGAACCCGCCAAAAGGACCAAAGTCCGGACCATTCGCTCCAATGGAATCAATCATCTTCTGCAGGCAGTCCGTGCAGACATGCATATTGCCCGGAAGCCGGATAGTCTTTACAGTTCTGCTTTCCGTTCTGTGGCACATATAACAGACTTTTTCACGATCGTCTGTATGTTCGTTATCGTTATAATTTCTTTCGTCAGACATAAACTAACTGTCTCCCTAACTTAATTCTCTTAGCTCAACATGTCTGTCAGCATGACATCCACGTTCATCATTTCGTATCCGAAGCCGGTCTCCCGCATGATCGTCAAGGTTGCCCAGTCTCCCGGATTATATTTTGCCAGCTGTGCCTGCAGCTGTGCCATGGTTGTGGTATTGACATTATCAATGCCGATAATCACATCGCCCTGAATAATACCGGCTGCCTCTGCTCCGCCGCCCGGTACGGTTGCGGATACATAGATGCCTTCCGGGATTCCGTACTTCTGAGAATTTGCTGCAGAAATGTCTCTGCCGCGGATCCCCAGATACGCTCCCTGCACCTCAGCAGCGGCTCCACTGTCTGTTGTCTCGCCCTCTAAGAGCTCCTGGATCAATGCAGAGTTGATATCGATCGGGATCGCATAGCACATGCCTTCCACAATACTGCTGTTGATCTTTGCCTCACTGATGCCTATGATCTCGCCTTTCGCATTCAGCAGACATCCACCAGAGTTACCATTATTGATTGCTGCATCTGTCTGGATCACAGTAAGTGTTTTTCCATCCACGTTGATGGTCCTATTTACAGCGGAGATAATGCCGCTCGTTACACTCATGCCATAACCCAGCGCATTACCGATGACGACAACACCTTCACCGACTCTTGCAGATTCCATCGACATTTTTGCGACCTTTATAGCACCCAGTGTACTTTCAGGAATCTCGCTCAGAGGAACAGCAACAATTGCAATATCGGTTGCCTCACTGACGCCTTTTACATAACCATCTACGGATGCATCATCTGCAAATGTCACATACAGGGAGGAACTTCCTTCCACTACATGATAACTGGTCAAAATCAGAAGTTCCGTATCATTCTGCGAAATGATCGTTCCGGAACCAATGCCGCTGTCCACTTCCTGCCCCTCTCCAGAACCGGAAAACGGATTAGTAAAACCGCTGTTACGGCCGAAGAAGAAACTGAAGTAATCATCTACGGAACTTACCAGGGAACGAGATGTGATAGAAACGACAGCAGGCATCACATCTTCTACAACACCGGTAACATCTGTCAGAACGATACCGCCGACTGTTGTCTTTGCGCCCGTTGTGGTCTCTGCCTGCGAAACAGGCTCTTTCGTATCTTCTTCCACATTGGCTATCTCTTCCTGAACGATACGGCTTTTTTCCGCCTGCGCATCTTTTCGCATTCTGGAGATGCCTACCCAAACGCCAACCACGATTGAAAGGATCATGACTGCTGCCACGATGATCAGAGGGATCATCCATCTTCTTTTCGGGGTTGGATCCTTTGGCGGCTGCGTGTTGTAATCATCCGGGGAAGGATTCCAGCGTGGGATATCTTCTTCGTTGTTCCAATTGTTATTATCTTGCATTGATTGCCTCCTGTATATCGAACTCATGCTACCATGATTTTTTCGTTCTAATATTAAGGATAAAATGTGTCACTTTTGTGATTATTTTTTCTGTTTCTTTATCCGATCTGACGGCGGATCTCTTCTCTGATCTTATCCGCGATCCTTCGCAGATCCATAGCCGGATCAT
>JAZNHY010000224.1:0-3221 GCA_045577235.1 Lachnospiraceae bacterium | reverse complement strand
CCCGGCATGAGCTCTGCGGCCTTTTCCCTGGTCAGCCCCCTTTCTTCCCTTGCCAGCTGGTAGATATTTTTGTTCTCTCTTACAGATTGCCTGCCCATGGTACCCCCCTCATGTCTGCTTTTCAGACTTAGTTCTGATTGTCATTGTACCAAGTCGCTGGCGCGACGGCTAGCGAAAGATACATGTAACCACCATTATTTATAAAAAAATAGCAGTTTTTGTTGATATGTAGTATTGTTGAATTACCCCTAACTCGCCAATCAACATAACAACGCCAACTGCTATGATTAGTTTATCACGAGTATCCCAACTACACAATTGTATTTCTTATATTTATCCAAGGTTTCCACCTGGCAGTGATCTGCTTGTAGCTACTCACTTTTTATCGATCACTTTCAGGAGGTTTTCTATGGATTTCTTAAAACGTTATAAAAAAATGATCTCTCTTCGCGGTCTGACTGACCACACCGTGAAATCTTATTGTACCTATATCTCTGCTTATCTTGACTATGTCTCCAATACTCTTCATAAGTATCCTTCCCAGGTGACTTACAATGACCAGAGGAGATTCCTTGAGCATCTGAAAGAATCCAGAGGTCTGTCTGACCGCACGATCAACTGTGCCATCTCCCAGATCCGTTTCTTTACAATGTATGTCCTTCACAAACCCTGGGATCCCACACAGCTCCCCATGAGAAAGTTTGACACTTATCTCCCTTATGTCCCTTCTCAGGAAGAAACCAGATCTTTTATCGAATCTATCCCCGATATCAAGGCCAAAGCCATGGTCGCCCTCATGTATTCCTCCGGGCTCCGGGTGGGTGAAGTATGTCATCTCAGATATGAGGATATCCAACGCAAAAACATGAGGATCCATATCACCCATGGTAAAAACCGTTCCGATCGTTATGCCATCCTTTCAGAAAAAGCCCTCTCTATCCTTACAGAGTACTGGTTTTCCTGCGGCAGACCGACAGGATGGCTCTTCCCCAGTCAGAGAGATGTCTCAATCCCTATCAGTTCCTTTTTTATTTCCAGCCGTATCCACGACCATGAAGAAGAACTCGGCTGGCCCAAAAGGATCACCTGCCATACCTTCCGTCATGCTTTCGGCAGCCATCTTTATGAGAACGGCACAGATCTTATGACCATAAAGACACTCATGGGGCACAGATCCCTGAATTCCACTGTGATCTACATCCATACGGCTCTCAGTTCCAAAAATGCCCCGCTCAGTCCTTTTGATCAGAAAGGAGAGACCCATGAATGATCCTGCCATCCGGATGGTCTTCCGGAACTCTTATGACTCCTTCTGTAAAGGCGGCTGTTTCCAGTCAGTAGTCCAGAAAAAGGCGGCCACAGCCATCCTTGCCTGTAAGACAGGAGATCTTGGCTATCATGTAAGCCGCTGTTCCGACTGCGGCTATACCCGGGTCCACAACAATTCCTGCAGGAACCGCAGCTGTCCAAACTGCCGGGCTGTTGATAAAGAGATCTGGGTGGACAAGCGCAGGGCTGAGGTGATAGACGCTCCCTACTTCCATGTGGTCTTCACCCTGCCCCACGAACTCAACCCACTGATCTACTGTAACCAGAAGCTCCTCTACGGTCTGCTGCACCGTTGCTGTGCACAGACCCTCCTCCAGCTGTCTGCGGATAAAAAATACCTTGGAGCCACTCCCGGGATCATCCAGGTGCTCCATACCTGGGACCAGGAGCTTTCCTACCATGTCCATATGCACTGCATCATCTCCGGAGGAGGACTGACTTCGGACCATAAGATCAGAAAGTCAAAAGAGAAGTTCTTTCTCCCCGTCCATGTCCTAAGGGATAAGTTCCGGGGAAAATACCTTGCCATGCTGGAAGACTTGTACCGGGAGGGAGCCCTCTCTTTTTCCCGGTCCTGTGAAAGTCTCCGGAACTCCTATGAATGGAATACTTTCCGGGACAGCCTTTACAAAAAGGACTGGTGCCCTTATATCAAAAAGACCTTTAACGGATTCGGTAATGCCATCGAATATCTTGGCCGTTATACCAACAAGATCGCCATCGCCAACAGCAGGATCCTTTCCGTCTCAGAGGAAGAGACGGTCTTTTCCGCCAGGGCGAAGACTCCCGGGGAACCCAGACGCATCATCCGGATGAGGAATACGGAATTCATCCGCAGATACCTCATGCATGTGCTCCCGCATGGTTTCCAGAAGATCCGGTATTACGGTTTCCTGAACAACCGGATGAAATCCCGGAATTTAAAACTGATCTTCCGGATCCAGAAAAAACAGCGGTTTAAGAGAAAACTCGGGGGACTTTCCATGGCACAGATCCTGAAGGTCATCTGGGATATCGATGTCAGGGTCTGCCCCTGCTGCGGCAGTGTAACGATGCAGGATATCGGAAGGGTCTATGCGAAAAAATGACCATTCCTCTCCTATATATGCGGACTGTAAGATCTTTCCAAAAGGAAAGGTCTGGTTCAGTGCGCCTAAAATCCTGTATCCTAATCAAAAAAGGTATCCCGCGACTGATCAAAAGCCTGTTATTGTGCATTTGGAAGCCCAGATAGAGAATACTATCCCCATATAGGTACCGTCCCTGACCATCCGCGACATTGGTACAATGAGAAAGAATCACATTTTGAGCAGTTCAGATCAATGGCTGACTCTTCTGGACTGCTCATTTTTCTGCCCAAAATCTGATACTTTCATTATGAATTATAGCATGGATCAGAACTTAACGAAATCCTCCTGTAAGTTTCCACACTCGCATAGCAGGCAGTGTATTGTTTCTGGACTTTCCATTCTTCGGAATACGAAAAAAACTCCAGGGTGGCGAAATTACGCCTCCCCGGAGTATCTGACTATTATTTTCGCTTAGTATTATTCTTCAATTACCATCTGTTTGAAGAAGGTTCCATCTTTGACATATTTACATGCCTTCCAGTATTTCTTAGGGACTTTCACCTTCTCATAATGGTAGGTGGTCACTGTTTTCTCACGATTGGAATCTCCGTCTGAGTCTTTGCGTTTGATTGTGGTTATTGTCTTTACCAGCCTGCCCTTCTTGTTATAGGTATTCTTTATGGTTGTGGTTTCAGTGGTTGAAGACGTATTGTATAAGCTGCCGCAGGCTACAGCTACCTGTTTACTGAGCTTACCCTTGTTCTTGCCTTTCTTAATATAAGTATTTTTTACTGTAGTTTTAATTGAAGTCGGATCGTAGCC
>JAZNHY010000223.1:0-2304 GCA_045577235.1 Lachnospiraceae bacterium | reverse complement strand
ACTGGAATCTACTCCATCCATAACGACAGTAAAGATGGCATCTGCATGCTGGTCTTTATGTGTCATCAGTTTATCGCGTACGACCAGTTTGCTTCCTTCGCCGCGGATATATGCTTTGGTATCACGCACGGTATCATCAATGCCTTTGATCTGCGTTGTCTCCATCTCCATGTATCCGCCCTCCTCGATCTCTACGATCGTAGTCGGATTCATGATATTCTTTCCATCCACATTCGGCTCATTCTCACCATAGTGTTTTTCAATATATTTCACGCGTGCATTCCTGCCCACATGGAATGTATGAATACCGTCATGCTGGCTGGTCTGATCCCCGCAGTTGTGAATGCCGCAGCCGGCAACAATTGTTACATCCGCATCATCCCCGATAAAGAAATCATTATAGACAAGGTCTTTCAGTCCGCTCTCACTGATGATGACCGGAATATGAACGCTCTCGTTTTTTGTGCCCGGTTTGATAATGATATCAATGCCCGGCTTGTCTTCTTTTGTAACGATGTCAATATTGGCCGTCGTGTTCCGTCCACCCAGCTGTCCGTTCGCACGGATGTTATAAGCTCCTTCCGGAACTTCATGAATATCTGCGACTGTCGCCAAAAGATCTTTTTGTATCTGATCCATTATGCTCTCTTTCTATTTTCTACTGGTAATACCGGCAGCCTTCCATTCCTTTTAAAAGCTCCGGCAGGATCTCATCTTTCTTACTAAATGCAGCAACTTCTCCGTTATTGATCACTGCGATCTCATCTGCAATATCCAGGATGCGTTCCTGATGGCTGATGATCAGAATGTTGCGATTGGCATCACTGCGCATTTTTTCAAACACTTTGATCAGATTGGAAAAACTCCAGAGATCAATTCCTGCCTCCGGCTCATCCAGAATGCAGAGTTTGGTGTTTCTTGCGATCAACTGCGCGATCTCGATCCGCTTTAATTCACCACCGGATAAACTGCCGTCCACATCACGGTCAATATAATCACGCGCACAAAGACCAACCTCGCTTAAGTAAGCGCAGGCCTGTGCGATTGTCGTTTCTTTTCCGGCAGCCAGTGTCATCAGGTCTTTCACTTTGATGCCTTTAAAACGAACCGGCGACTGGAACGCAAAACTGATTCCCAGTTTTGCACGATCTGTGATGGACATATCTGTGATATCCGTGCCATCAAAAATGATCTGGCCGGATGTCGGGCGGTAGATTCCCGCGATCAGTTTAGCCAACGTGGATTTGCCACCACCATTTGGTCCGGTGATGGCAATAAATTTGTTATCTTCTATCGTCAGCGAGATATTGTTAATGATCTCTTTTTCTGAATTGTTATCATCCGTAACGGAGAAGCAAAGGTTTTTCAGTTCTAACATTTCAATCTCCTAGAAGTAAATTACAAAGCCCTTGCCGTCTCTTGCTTCCACACGGGCTGCAGCACCGTTGATCATAACGAACTGTGGTCCTTTGTGGCCGATGTCAGCATCCATAATGATCGGAATATCCAGATCACCCAGACGCTCTTCCAGAACTTCTGCATAAGATGGAAGCGTTCTTCCCTCAAATGTTTGTGTCTGATAATACATTGGTCTTCCAAACAGAATACCTCTTGCGCCTTCAAAGAATCCTAAGGATCTCATCTTCCAGAGGCCTTCCATCATCTGCTCAAAGCCAAGATCGAAGCTCTCCAGGTACCAGATGATACCGTCTTTTTTATAACGGTCGATAAAGTCCATCGTGCCGTCATACGGCGTGCCGATCATATTCAAAATGACATCCATGCATCCGCCTAAGAGACGTCCCTGGAACAGTGCATTCTTGCCGTCCAGTGTTCTCCAGCAGACTGGTTTATCTTTGGAGTAACCCTCCAGTCCGGTCACGCGCTCTTTGAAGCCGTCCTGATACATATCAAAGCTTTCCTGGATCTTAACGCTTCCGGTCAGAACGCCGAGACTTCTTTTAACGCTCTCATCCCATGGCTCCATACCAAAATCAGAAAAGTTGCAGCCGTAAGCTGTTGCAATGTCTGCTTTGGTTGCAAGATAATACAGGATCGCGGTATTGTCTGAATAACCCTGAATCCACTTTGGATTTGCCTTGAACAGATCAAGGTCGATATATGGCAGCATTTCCATCTGGAAATCACCACCGCTTGCGCTGATGATCGCCTTAACTTTTTCTTCTACAAGCAAAGCGTTAAACTCTACTGCTTTTTCTTCCCCGCTTCCGCTTCTGCCAAATTTATCTGCAGGCTGAAAAACGTTATTGGTAAAGGCTGCTCCAAAACCTGCCCTTGCGATCT
>JAZNHY010000222.1:0-5672 GCA_045577235.1 Lachnospiraceae bacterium | reverse complement strand
CCAGGGGACAACCAGTTCCCGCTGTATTCTTTTCAATAAAAAAGGTGAGATCAAAAGCGTCAGCCAGCGGGAGTTTACACAGATCTACCCTAAGCCGGGCTGGGTGGAGCATGATCCGAAAGAGATCTGGTCTTCGCAGGCATCGGTAGCTATAGAGGCAATGGCAAAGATCGGTGTAAAAGCTGAAAATATAGCCGGCATCGGTATTACCAACCAGAGAGAAACGACAGTCGTCTGGAACAAAAAGACCGGGGAGCCGGTCTATAACGCCATTGTCTGGCAGTGCCGCAGGACTGCAGAAATCATTGATGCCATTCCAGCTGATATGCAGAGAAAAATACGTCAGAGGACAGGCCTCATTCCGGACGCTTATTTCAGCGCTTCCAAGATCCAGTGGATCTTGGACAATGTGAAAGGCGCCAGAAAGGCTGCGGAAGCTGGTGAACTGCTTTTTGGCACGATCGATACCTGGCTGATGTGGAAGTTAAGCGGCGGCAGAATCCATGCGACCGACTATACCAATGCATCCAGAACGATGCTTTTTGATATCCGGAAACTTCGTTGGGATAAGGAGATCCTGGAGTATTTTCGCATTCCGGAAAGCATGCTTCCGGAGGTCCATCCTTCCGGTTATTTATTTGGATATACGGATCCGTCTATTGTCAACGGCGAGATCCCGATCGCCGGTGTGGCTGGTGACCAGCAGTCCTCTTTGTTTGGCCTTTGTGGGTTCCGCAAAGGAGATGTTAAAAATACGTACGGAACCGGCTGCTTCCTGCTGATGAACACCGGGGAGAAAGCGATCCGTTCCAAGAACGGGCTGCTGACGACTATTGCGGCAAGCCGAAGCGAGAAAGTGGATTATGTTCTGGAAGGCAGCATCTTTATCGGCGGAGCCGTGATCCAATGGCTGCGTGATGAAATGGAAGTTGTGCGAAAAGCCAGCGCCAGTGAAAAGAGCGCAGAGGCTGTGGCAGACACACAGGGCGCATATTTTGTTCCGGCATTTACCGGACTTGGCGCACCTTATTGGGATCAGGATGCCAGAGGAACCTTGGTCGGTATCACACGTGGTTTTAATAAGAACAATCTTTCCCGTGCATGCCTGGAATCAATTGCATATCAGACACACGATGTGATACGCGCTATGGAAGCTGATGCAGGCAGTCCATTGAATTCATTAAAAGTTGATGGCGGAGCAAGCCATAATAATCTGCTGATGCAGTTCCAGGCAGATATTGTGAATACTGTGATCGAGAGGCCAAAAATGGTGGAGACCACAGCATTGGGGGCCGCGTACCTGGCAGGATTAACTACCGGTTATTGGAAGAGTGAAGAGGAATTGGTCAACAATCAAAAGACCGACCGCATCTTTAAACCGGTGATGGAGAAGAAGGAAAGAGAAGAGAGGATCAAAGGCTGGAACCGGGCTGTGAAGACCGCTGAGTTCTGGTCTAAAAATAAAGAATGAGTGAGATTGATACCAGGACAAGACTCATCCTGGGAGATGCTGCAATCGAAAAACTGAAAGCATCGCGTGTGGCTTTGTTCGGACTGGGCGGCGTAGGCGGTTATTGCCTGGAAGCATTGGTGCGCGCCGGAGTTGGAGAACTTGATCTTTATGATGGAGATGTCTTTGACATATCTAATCTGAACCGGCAGCTTCTTTCCACCACAAATGTCCTTGGCAGGGAAAAAACAGAAGTGGCCAAGGAAAGAGCGTTATCTATCCGCCCGGATCTGAAGATCAACATCCACCAGATGTTTTATCTTCCGGAAAAAGCTGATGAGATCGATTTTTCCGCCTATGACTATGTTATCGATGCAATTGATACGGTTACAGCAAAACTTTCACTTATCGAACAGGCAAAAAAAGCCGATGTACCTGTCATCAGCTGTATGGGTGCAGGGAATAAAAAAGATCCGACCGCCTTTCATGTCAGTGATATCTCGCAGACGAGTGTCTGCCCGCTGGCAAAGGTCATGAGGAAAGAATTAAAGGTAAGAGGAATTGAAAATGTGAAAGTCGTTTTTTCCACCGAACCGGCTGCCCGTCCGGAGGGACAGTCAGATAAGATCGGTTCGCTGGTAACGACGGTGGCAGCAGCAGGGATCCTGCTGGCAAACGAAGTAATAATGGATCTGATAAGGGGATAATCATGAGCGAAGTAAACGAAAGAATCAAACAAATCAGACAATTAATGGCATCTGCAGGGATAGACGTTTATTACATTCCTATGAGTGACTGCCATAACAGCGAATATGTAGCAGCTCATTTCCGCTGCATCAGTTTTCTGACCGGGTTTACCGGATCGGCAGGCCATGTGATCATAACCAAGGATCAGGCATGGCTGTTTGCGGATGGACGCTATTACATTCAGGCTGCTAATCAGCTGGAGGGCAGTGAGATCATACTGATGAAATGGGGACAGCCGGATGTACCGGAACCGTCTGCTTTTGTGACAGATGTGGCAGCAGGAAAGGTGCTGGGGTTTGACGGCTCCGTTGTAAATGCTGCGTTTGCCAGAAAGATCAGCCGCAAGGCAGCCAGTGTGATCTATAACCGGGATCTGGTTGGTGAGATCTGGACGGATCGCCCACAGCAGGAGTTTTCAGAAATCTGGGAAGTGCCGCTGGATGTCTGCGGTGAAAAGAGCGAAGAAAAACTGAAACGTATCCGTACGGAACTGGAGAAAGCAATTGAGGAAGACCCGAATGGAGTCCTTAATGGTTCTTACGGTTATTTTCTGAACTCATTAGATGATATTGCATGGACGTTCAATATCCGTGCCAACGATGTGCCTTGCAATCCGGTTGCTTATGCGTTCGCACTGATCAGCGGAGGCATTGCGCATCTTTACACAAACGGAAAAGGATACGGGAGAGAGTGGTATAAAAACGAAGATGTAACATTTGACAATGTGCTTATGGATACCAGTCGGATCAGTTATGATACTTATCGGTATTTTGCTGACCAGGGCTGTTCCATCATTGATATCAAAAATCCTTCTACGCTGATGAAAGCAAAGAAGAATGAGACGGAAAAGGCTTGTCTGAAAGAAGCATTGAAACGTGACAGCGCTGCAGTGATCAAGTTCATGCACTGGCTGAAAACGAATGCAGGAAAGATCCCTATGGATGAGATCAGCGTGGATGAATATCTGACCGGCCTTAGAAAACAGGATGCCAAATTCCTGGACCGTTCCTTTGGAACCATTGCTGCTTATAAAGAGAATGCTGCTATGATGCATTATGCAGCTGTTCCGGGAAAAGCCAGCGAAATCAAAGCAGAAGGCATGCTGCTGGTAGACAGCGGCGGACAGTATCAGGACGGAACAACGGATATTACACGTACCTTTGTGCTGGGAGAACTGACTGACGAAGAGAAGAAAGCCTTTACACTGACGGCTGCTTCCATGCTGCGCCTTCTGGATGCCAAGTTCATCAAAGGCTGCAGAGGAGAAAACGTGGACTACAGTGCGCGGCAGGTCATGTGGAAAGAAGGCATGGATTACAAATGCGGCACCGGACATGGTGTGGGACATATTTTAAATGTGCACGAAGGACCACATAACATCAAATGGGAGATCAAAGAGTCCGGCCCGTCTGCTCCATTTGAAGAGGGTATGGTCGTAACGAATGAGCCGGGTGTTTACCGGGAAGGCAAGTATGGCATCCGGACAGAGAACGAGATGATCGTTGTGCCTTATATGGAGACAGAAGACGGAACGTTCCTGCAGTTTGAAAACCTGACGTTCATACCGATCGATCTGGACGGTATTGACAAACAATACCTGACCGAAGAGGATGTAAAACTTTTGAATGCATATCATAAACTGGTTTATGCTACCATCGAATCTTACGTGGATGAGGATTTAAAAGACTGGTTGAAAGAGTACACAAGAGAGATTTAAAGAAATGAGAAAAGTCTTATTTGTTTATAATCCAAATGCCGGAAAAGGCAGGATTCTGCATCATCTGGATGAGGTCGTGAATATTTTCGAGCAGGAAGGTTTCCAGGTCGCGTTATATCGGACCAAGGGACCGATGGACGGAAAACGGGAAGTGATAGAAAACATAGATGTGTTTGACCGTATCGTCTGTGCAGGTGGAGACGGAACGCTGAGCGAGATCGTATCTGCCATGATGGAGCTTCCGGAAGAAAAAAGAAAACCGATCGGTTTTATTCCAACCGGATCGACTAATGATACCGGTAAGAGTTATCATATCCCGGGCCAGGTGACAGAGGCTATGAAAGTTGCAGCCTGCGGAGTACCGTTTGAAACCGATATCGGAAGTATGAATGAATCATTCTTTACTTATGTGGCCTCTTTCGGTAAACTATCTGCTGTGTCCGCGTTTACACCTCAGGAGGCAAAAAAGGTCTTCGGATATGGCGCCTATCTTGGAGAGGGGATCAAGGCTCTGGTTGAAATGGAATCTTATCTCCTTAAGATCGAGTATGAAGATGAGAACGGACAGATCCATTCCTTAGAAGGAGACTACTACCTGGGTATGGTCACCAATACTCTGAGCGTTGGAGGTTTCAGCGGGATTACCGGTAACACGGTCGATCTGCAGGATGGATTATTCGAAGTGGCTCTGCTCAAGCGGCCGGAAAATATCCTGGACTTTAATAAGCAGGTGATCAATATGTTCCTGAGTCCGGATAAAGACCAATCCAACGAAGTTGTCTCCAAGTTCAAAGCAAAGCGCATTCGATTCACATCAGATAGGGATGTGCAGTGGGTGATCGATGGCGAAGACGGTGGAAAGCACAAAGATGTGGATATCCAGATCCACCCGAGAGCGGTCGGAATCATGGTCAAAGAGTAAGAAATGACAAATCTTGTACCGGCAAAATAAGCAACAAACCATATATGGTGTGTGCAGAAAAACGGAGTTATCCACAATTTCTATAAAAATGATGGGGATAAATATTAAATTTGTATTAATTTTCCCCAAGAAAAAATAATAAAGAATTAAAAATTGAGGCTACATGAATCAGGAAAACAAAGAAGGTTACAATTCCATAATGGAAGATGAAGAGCTCCTGAGCCCGAAGGAACGACGTAAAAAACGGAAAGAAGAAAGAAGAGCAAAGAATCCAACATTTTATGCTGTCATGGATTGGGTCGTGGTGATCCTCATTGCTTTGGCAGCAGCATTATTTATCAACTTCTTTGTAATAGTAAATTCTACAGTTCCATCCGGCTCCATGGAAAGGACGATCATGACCAATTCCAGGATGATCGGACTTCGTTTTTCCTACTGGTTTGAAAAACCGGACCGGGGAGACATCATCGTATTCCATTATCCGGATGACCCGAAGCAGATTTTTGTTAAACGCATCATTGGTCTTCCGGGAGAAACGGTGGAGATGATCGACGGCATCACATACATCGATGGCGTAGCGCTGGAAGAAGATTATATCAATCCGGATTACTGGGAGAGGCCGATTGAAGGAAAGAATTACAACTGCGGTCCTTTCACGGTGCCGGAAGGACATTATTTTGCTATGGGCGATAACCGGGGCAACTCTCACGACAGCCGCTTTTGGGACAATCACTTTGTTGCAAAAAAAGCGATTATTGGAAAAGCAGTGTACTGTTACTGGCCGACTAAGTATGCGGGGGTATTGAAGTGAACGAAAACACCATTGCCGACAGCCG
>JAZNHY010000221.1:0-6438 GCA_045577235.1 Lachnospiraceae bacterium | reverse complement strand
CAGTCAGGACAACAAAATTTTATCAATGGGATACAACGGACTGCCGATCGGCTGTTCCGATGATGAGTTCCCATGGGAGAAAACGGACGATACTCCGGATCACAGCAAATACTTTTATTCCACACACAGTGAACTGAATGCCATTTTGAATTATCGTGGCGGATCTCTGGAAGGAACCAAGTTATATGTAACACTCTTCCCTTGTAATGAGTGTGCCAAGGCAGTGATCCAGTCCGGTATCAAAGAAATCATTTATGCAGATGATAAATACGACGGAACCCCGGGAGTGATCGCTTCCAAACGGATGCTGGATGCTGCGGGCGTCAAATATCATCCATATCAGTTCTCAGGAAAAAAGATCGAGCTGGATCTTTAAATACAAATAACGAATAAATGAATCTGATGAAAAAATGTGTCTTTTGAATAAGACACATTTTTTGCTGAAATGTTGTTTTTTTGTATGGAAAATGATACAATTACTCCAAATTTTTAATTTTTATACTGGGGGAATATTATGGCAAAGGAAACGATCCAAAATATCAGAGAAGCTGAGCTTAAGGCAAAAGAATTAGTGAAAGATGCCGAAGCGCAGAAAGCTTCTATCCTCGAGCAGGCAAAAGCAGACGGCGCAGCAATCAAAAAGGAGATCCTTGATGAAGCTGCAAAACGTGCAAAAGCTGCTGTTGATGAAGTTGAGCAAACCCGCGAGAAGGTACTGGAAGTTGCGGGCCTTCAGGCGGAAAATATCATTGCCCAATTCCGGGAAAAAGCAAAGGGCAAGAGAGAAGAAGCGATCAATCTGGTCATTTCTGAGATTGCATAATCAGTACGATATAACGCAGGAGGAAACAAAATGGCTGTACTTGCCATGAAGCGCATTACCATATGTGGATTAAAAGCGGACAGCAAGCCTATCCTGGAGCGGATCCAGAGGGCAGGCGTCATTGAGATCCAGGATTTTGTGGAAGAGGATGACGTTTTCAAAAAGGTTAGAATGCCAATCTCCGCATCCGAGTTTGAGCGGAATATCCACGACGCGGAAAATGCACTGGAAGTTCTGAATACCTATAAAGAAGAAAAAAGCGGAATGCTTTCATCTTTCAAAGGACGTGCCGTGATAGAAGAGGAAGAGTACGACACGTTTTACAAAGAACTGGCGGGAACCAAGAAAACGATCTCCCGCATTCTGGAGCTGTCCAAAGACGTGGCAGAAAAGAATGCCGAGATCCTGAAGAGCCAGCAGCAGTTAGAAATGTTGGTTCCATGGGAATCCTTCGATGCACCGCTGGATCTGTCTGGTACGGAAAAGACCGGTATTTTCATCGGATCTCTTCCGGGTGAGTGGACACTGGATTCTATTTACGAGGCTATGGCAGAGCATCTGCCGGTGGATATCACCATCATCAGCCACGATAAAAACCAGACTTGTCTGATGCTGATCTGCCAGATTGAAAAGAAAGAAGCAGTCAATGCCTCTCTTCGCGGTCTTGGTTTTTCCTATCCGGCTTATTCCACCAAATACACGCCGGAAGAAAGCAAAGAGCGTCTGTTAAAGCAGATCGATGTTTTAAAAGAAGAAATTGAAAAATGCGAAGAAGAGATCAAGTCCTATGATGATCAGCGTCCGAAGATCAAATTCCTGGCTGATTATCAGGCGATCCGCGCAGAAAAATATAGTGTAGCAAATAATCTTCCGCAGTCGGAGCATGCATTCATCCTTTCCGGTTATGTTCCGGCAATTTATGTGAAGGATGTAGAAGAGGCTATCGAACCATATACGGCAACGATGGAACTGGAAGATGTATCGAAAGATGAAGACGCACCGGTAGCTCTGAAGAACAATGGATTCTCCAGTGCTGTTCAGGGTGTTGTGGAAAGTTATGCACTTCCGGATAAGGGCGAGATCGATCCGTCCTTCCTGATCTCCTTGTTCTACTTTGTCTTTTTCGGATTCATGCTGGCAGATGCTGCAATCGGCCTTCTGATCTTCCTTGGCGCGTTTGTTTTACTCGTGTCAAATAAGAACATGGAAAAAGGTCTGCGCAATAATGTGAAGCTCTTCATGTTCGGCGGCATCAGTGCCATGTTCTTTGGCGTTCTGTTCGGCAGTTATTTTGGCGATGTCATTACTTCGGTCTCCTCGAACTTCTTTGGGAAGCCGATCGTTGTGAAACCTCTTTGGCTGGATATGACCGCTAACCCGATGACAGTCCTGACCCTTGCGCTGATCATGGGTCTCATCCATATCTTTACCGGTATGGCAGCGGCGGCATATCAGTTCCTGAAAAAGAAAGACATCATGTCCTTTATCTTTGATGTCCTTGTCTGGTATGTCATTCTGATCGGTCTGATCATCAAATGCCTTTCCATGCAGATGATTATGGATATCCTGGCAGGAGGCTCCGCACCGGTGTTCTCTGCGCAGGTTGGTAATTACGGATTGTATGCGGCCGGCGTTGGGTGTCTGGTCGTGATCTTCATGGGAGGAAGGTCCTCCAAGAACTGGGGTAAGCGGCTCTTAAAAGGAGCTTATGCGGTTTACGGCATCACCGGATATTTATCCGACCTTCTTTCTTACTCCCGTCTTCTGGCATTAGGTCTGGCAACCGGTGTTATCTCGTCTGTTGCGAATATGATCGGTACCATGTTCGGAAGCGGTTTTGTTGGCGTGATTGTTTTCATTCTTGTCTTTATCATCATCAACGCCATCAACATTGGTATTAATACGCTTGGTGCTTATGTCCACACCAATCGTCTGCAATACGTGGAATTCTTCGGCCGGTTTTATGAAGGCGGCGGAAGACCATTCCAGCCTTATAGCGTGAAAACAAAATATTATAAATTTAAGGAGAACTAAAAATGATTCAATTCTTACAAGCAAACATGGGAACAATATTGTCTCTGCTTGGTGCAGCTTTGGCAGTTGGTCTTGCCGGAGCAGGCTCTGCAAGAGGTGTTGGTGTTGCCGGTGAGGCAGCAGCAGGCGTTGTTGCAGAAGACCCGGGCAAATTCGGTAAGGTCATGGTCCTTCAGCTGCTTCCTGGTACACAGGGCATCTACGGTCTGATCATCGGTTTCATTACTCTTTCACAGACCGGTATCCTGGGCGGTGCAGCAGACCTCTCTATCGCCAAAGGTTTGGTTTATCTTTGCGCATGCCTTCCGATCGCTATTGCCGGATACTTCTCCGCAATCGCACAGGGAAAAGCTTCTGCAGCTTCTATCGGCGTTGTCGCTAAGAAACCGGATCAGTTCGGTAAAGCAATGATCTTCCCGATCATGGTTGAGACCTACGCTATCCTGGCACTTCTGGTTTCTATCCTTGCTATTTCAGGAGCAGCAAACGTCGCATTCTAATAAGGAGTATTTTCGATGAGTGGACTTGAAAAAATCTTAGAACATATAAAGAGTGAAGCCACCAGTACTGCAGATGAAATGCTCCGCGCAGCAAAGGCAGAGGCAGAAAAGATCGTTGACACGGAGAAAAAAGAGGCAGCCTTTCGAGCAGACCAAATCAAAAGGCAGTCAGAGCTGGATGTGACGGCTACCAGAAACCGTATCCAGTCCGCAGGCGATCTGAAAGAAAAGAGAATGATCCTGGAAGCTAAGCAGAAAGAGATCGATGATGTCTTTACGGCAACCATGGAATATCTTTCCAACCTGGACGATGCAGGATACTTTGCGATTATCGATAAGATGATCCCGCGGTATGCCGATGGCATTGAAGGGACCATTCGTTTTAATGCAAGAGATCTGGCACGGGTGCCGGAAAGCACAAAGAAGGTCATCAAAGATAATCTTCTTACTATTTCCGATCAGCCGGCTCAGATCGATGGCGGTTTCATTTTGGTTTACAAAGACATCGAAGAAAACTGTTCCTTCGATTCTTTGATTTCGGCTTCCAGAGAAGACCTGCAGGATAAGATTGGACAGATCCTGTTCAGCTGATTTCTCAAGCTAGATCTGGCATCCGCCAGAAATAAAAACAGGTGGGATTCCACCGGAAAGGAGCGAGATTTATGGACAAGGAGTTCTTAAACGACGAGTTATTGGATAATGCGTTACTTCCTGACGAGTTGTTTACTTCGCAAGTCGCACAAATCCGCGCTAAAGAGAATACGCTGCTCAGTGATCAGGCACTGACCCAATTGATGCAATGTCAGACTTATGAGGAGTGCATCCAGTTCTTACTGGATAGGGGCTGGGGTCCTGCCGGGAGCAACACACCGGAAGAACTTCTCCGCACGGAGAAGGATAAGGTGTGGGATCTGATGCATCAGCTTTGCAGCGACAAAGAGATGCATATGTTCGACATCTTCCGGTTCTCCAAGGACTACCATAACCTGAAAGCAGCCATCAAAGAGTCTTACATGCAGAAAGAGGTGCCGAATATTTACATGGACGGCGGCACGATCCCGATCGAGACCATCCGGAAAGCAGCCGCTGATGGAGATTTTTCTCCTCTTCCTGTTCAGATGATGAAGGCAGCGGAAGAGGCAAGAGAGATCCTTTTCCATACAGGGGATTCTCAGACTTGTGATGTGATCATTGACAGGGCAGCACTTCTTGCCATGAACCAGGCAGGAAAAGCCACCGGAAACCAGCTTCTTTCAGATTATGCGGAACTGAAATGTGTAGCTGCCAATATCAATATCGCGATCAGAGCTTGTAAGGCAAATAAAAGTATAGATTTTCTTCAGCATGCATTTGCTGAATGTGACAGCATCAGCGTACAGAAACTGATGGCTGCCACCAGAAACGGTCTGGATTCTATTTATGAATATCTGGAGCAGACCAGTTATACGGATGCGATCGATGCCATTAAAGAAAGCCCGGCGGCTTTTGACAGATGGTGTGATAACCGCATGATGAAATTGATCAAACCGCAGAAATACAACGCGTTCACAATTTCGCCGCTGGCAGCTTACGTGCTGGCAAAGGAGAATGAGATCAAATCCGTAAGGATCATTCTTTCAGGAAAAGTCAACCAGCTCCCGGACGAAAAAGTGAAGGAAAGGTTAAGGGATTCATATGTATAAAATAGGCGTACTTGGCGATAGAGATTCAATCTACGGCTTTGCGACCCTTGGCCTGGAAGTCTGGCCGGTAGCCACTCCGGAAGAGGGCGAGCGTGCTCTGAAGGAAATGGCAGGTACAGGTTATGCGGTCATTTATATCACAGAAAGCTTGTATGAACAGATCCAGGAAGCTGTAGAAGCAGAGCGGGAACATCCGCTTCCGGCGGTCATTCCGATCCCGGGAGTCAGCGGCAATACCGGACGCGGTATGGCAGATGTGAAGCGTCTTGTGGAACAGGCTGTCGGATCGGATATTATTTTTAACGGCTAATAAAAACATAGATAAAACAAAGTATTAAGAAAGGCTTGGTACAATATTTATGAGCAAGGGTACGATAAAAAAAGTTGCCGGACCATTGGTTGTTGCAAAGGGCATGAGAGACGCAAACATGTTTGACGTGGTGCGTGTCAGCGACCAGCGGTTGATTGGTGAGATCATCGAGATCCACGGCGACGAAGCCTCCATTCAGGTTTATGAAGAGACATCAGGACTGGGACCGGGCGAACCGGTGGAATCAACCGGTGCTCCTTTGAGCGTAGATCTGGGACCTGGACTGATCGGCAGTATTTTCGACGGAATTCAGAGACCTCTGGTCAAGATCATGCAGCTGACAGGAAACAACCTGACACGTGGTGTTGAGGTTCCTGCACTTGACAGAGAGAAAAAATGGACGTTTGTTCCGACCGTAGAAGTCGGCGAAGAAGTAGCCGGCGGCGACATCATCGGTACAGTTAAAGAGACACCGATCGTGGAGCAGCGGATCATGATCCCGAACGGCATCAGCGGCAAGCTTGTCAGCATTCAGGGCGGCGAATACACACTGGAAGAAGTGATCGCTGTTGTGGAAACGGAAAAAGGCGAGAAGAAGGAGATCACGCTTCTTCAGAAATGGCCGGTCCGTGTCGGACGTCCTTATAAAGAAAAATTATCCCCGACCGTTCCTCTGGTCACTGGTCAGCGTGTTATTGACTGTCTGTTCCCGATCGCAAAAGGCGGCACGGCAGCTATTCCTGGACCATTCGGTTCCGGTAAAACAGTCACACAGCATCAGCTTGCTAAGTGGGCAGAAGCAGACATCGTCGTTTACATCGGTTGCGGTGAGCGCGGCAACGAGATGACCGACGTTCTGAACGAGTTTCCGGAACTGAAAGACCCGAAGACAGGATACTCCCTGATGGAACGTACCGTTCTGATCGCAAACACATCGGATATGCCGGTTGCTGCACGTGAAGCATCCATCTATGTAGGTATTACCATTGCTGAGTATTTCCGCGACATGGGATATTCCGTTGCGTTAATGGCAGACTCTACATCCCGTTGGGCAGAGGCCCTTCGTGAAATGTCCGGTCGTCTGGAAGA
>JAZNHY010000220.1:0-3622 GCA_045577235.1 Lachnospiraceae bacterium | reverse complement strand
ATTAGGAACTGTAGAAAAATAACCTAACGATTTGGACGAATGATATAGCTCCAGTTCTCATTTGGTCCGATGAAGGTTATATTCAATTCCTCTTTTTGTTCTTCTGTTATCTTTTTCCCTGTTTCGTAGTGTTTTTCGTCTACAACACAGCTCACTTCCAACCCGGTTTTTGTTGTCGTGGAGCTAATCAGATTCACGACAGTTTCGATATCGATCAATGGCTGTCCCTGCCAGTTCTTTGATATATAGCAGAACAATCGATGCTCAATTTTGTTCCATTTTGATGTTCCTGGAGGAAAGTGGGAGACATGAATCTCTAATCCGGTCTCATTGGATAACTGTTGCAAATAGTGCTTCCACAACCATATCCGGCTTCCATTGCTTCCGCCATTATCACAGGTGATAAATATCCTCTTCGCTTCAGGGAAGGTCTGTTTCCCAATACGCTCCCACCATAGCAACACGCTGTGTCCGGCAAACTCCGGAGTATCATGGCTGGTTCCAAGATTAATAAATCCGGTGTTGTTGTTCATGACATAGACGCCATACGGAGCAACTTTCCCTAATTCTTTGATTGGAAAATCGTGATCCAGAACCTTTCGAGGATCCTTTCGTTTTCGATATTCAGATCCATTGTTTTTGAAATTTCCAATGTTCTCTTTTTTCTTTGTGTCAATTGAAATTACTGGATCCCCAGCTTTGAGAAATTCATCAGCCTTGTCATTGATGAAGATAAACTGCGCATTCCGATCAGGATGCTGATTACCAATCTGACGCATCTTTTGATTCTGCTGCCGGCTGTATCCCATCTCTTCCAGTTCTTTTCCGACCGAAGTGAAGTGTATGTTGATGCCAAAGACTTCCAGGAGTTTGTCTGCGATTTTCCTCAGGCTCCAGGTCGTCCAGGCCAATGGTTTCATTGGATCACCATAGGTATCATTATCGATCAATTGCTGTATTTTTTCATGAAGATCGGGAATCTTCGCATTCAAAGATTTTCGGCCTGCACCCGGTCGCCGGATACGTTTCTCCGTTATTTTTGCTTTGGATTGATCGACGGTTTCATGTTCCGCTTTCACACTCTTCATACCTGAAACGATCGTATTTCTGGATGCGCCAGAAACAGAAATGACAAAGGCAATGCCTCCATGGCCGAGTTCGGAAGCAATGTTCCCAAGAAAGATTCTCCTCTGTTTCTCATCCAATATCGGGACCGTCTTTTCAACTACACGGGTCAATATTTCCAGCGTTTCTACTCCCACATTCATCAGCAAAACTCCCTTCCTGAGCTCTGCTTACATTATATCATTTTGCAGAAAAATGGAACATGCCGTTCTACAAAACGATCAATTTATTTTTCTACAGTTCCTTAGTGTCTGCTCATTAAGTCCCCTTCGGACTTAATATCGTTTCCATAGCATAAGATTGAAAAACATCCGAAGGCAGTTTCCAATCACTGAGATCAAGGCCATCTAACTGATCATCCGGAAGAATCGCCACAAAATACCAGAATGCCATATCAGCCGTTTGCGTATATGGATGTTTTTCATCGATGACAAAATTCAGACAGTGATTCTCCAGCGATACAGACTTCAGTTTCATCTGTATGCTGCCTGATCCGACTTCTCTGACCTGGATGAAAACGGAATGACCTGATAAAAGAGATTCTTCTAATGTCAGCGGTTTCTTCTGTACATCACGCTGATCCTGTATCTCCCTGTCTCTCAGTGCATCAGAATATATGGCATAAAAGGAATTCAGTTCATCTACTGAAGGAATATAGTACTTCTCCGTATCCGGCTTTTCATCATAATATTCATGTGTCTGCAACTCATACAGAATCTCATCCAACGGTTGTGGATTCAGTGTCAGCTCCTTCCTGGCGCTTTCGTTCATCATTCTTGTCAGGATGGCAGAAACCTCCGATCTTTTAATATATCTTTTCGATGCAAACGTTCCTTTTTTATCCATGCCTGTCAGAATGCCTGCCCGATACAGTTTGTAGATGTCGGTTGCCTGCGGGTGCTCCATCGTAACGTCCGGGATATCGCCATCCAGGATATTGTTTTTCGATTTATACGCAACCTCTGGAAGAGCATTTGAAAAGATCTCCACATACCCCGCCCTGGTCGCCGGAGCGTTCCAGTCATAATTTTTGCTGATGATCTTCTGCTCTCTGGCATAAGCCACATAACTATCGTACCACTGCAGTGATCCGTTCACCAGCGTGACCGAACCAGTGATATACTTCTGATTCATACAGGCTGCCAGTTTGATCGCCTGCGCGTAAGTCATGTTTTCATCCGGCCGGAAAGTATCATCCTCGAAACCGTTAATCAACCCGGTTTCGTAAGCACTTTTTACATCGTTATAATACCATTCACTGTCCGGTACATCGCTAAACGGCAGATCCGCCGCAAATGACAATGTCGTCATCATTGTCAGTCCCAGCAACACAGAGATGATCATTCTTATTACTTTTCTTCTCAACAATCCTCACCTCGTTATCTTTTCAGTTTGTTATGAAAGCTTCAGATTCAAATCTGATGTCAATTTCAAATCCTATTCTTCTATATCTTTATCAATTCTACTCTCGATCTTTTAAAAAATTTCCTTCTTTCGCAGAAATTTTCAGAGAATTACATTCTCCAGCTTCCGCTTCGGCACGTAATGGACATCCTGATCGTCCCGGTAATACCGGAGGCTCTCTCCGTTTTCCACCTCCGTCAGCACGATGCGTTCATCCGGTTTGCCAATCGCCAGGATCAGCATTGGAACGAGATGCTCCGGCAAATCCAGAGCTTTCCTTATCTGATCCGCGCTGAAATTGCCGATCATGATGCCGCCCAGTCCCGCATCGGTGGCAGCCAGAAGGATCGTCTGTGCCACAATGCCCACATCCCGCAGACAGGCTGTCAGATCCTTTTCCCACTCGGTTTCCTGGCAAATGACAACAAACGCAGTCGGACACTTCCCCGGTTCCGGCAGATTCCGGTCCGGCAGCATGGCAGCCCATCCGGTCAGTGGCTGAATCCGGTCCAGCTGTTCCGGCTCACAGGCGAGATAGTAGCGGAATGGCTGCCGGTTAACACTGGATGGTGCGTATCGCGCGCAGTCCACCAGTTCCAGGAGTTCGTCCCTGGTGATTTTCCGGCTCTGATCATATCCACGATAACTGCGGCTTTTCTTTACAAGGTCTTTGAACATGATGATCTCCTGAACGGTTCCTTTATGTATACTTCCTGGATATGGTATTTCTCCGCCAGCGGTTTTATCGCAATGATCAGATCTTCTAAAGACAGATTTTCACTCATTGATAACTCCCTTCCACGATTTGTTGTAATCTGTGAACTGATTATCTCTCCATTCCGCTTCCTGTATTATACCAGCAAATCATGATTTCGACCGGGCTCTGGTGAAGGTTCCGTCTTTTTGCTGCATTTTGCCTCGCCAGACAGTTTGAATATTTTATCTGGATATGGAATAAATACCATTCTTTTCTTGCAAACTACTTCCATTTTATACCATCCTATGATAAGATGGCTTTACAGATTTTTACATCCCCGACAGCTTGCAGATTCTCTTCTGTAAGTTTACAATGATAAGGAAAGAAATGAGCATT
>JAZNHY010000219.1:0-14764 GCA_045577235.1 Lachnospiraceae bacterium | reverse complement strand
CCGTGCCTTACTGTAAGCGGCACAGTCGATCTCTTTATCCAGTGCTTCCACCGGAATGGTAAACACCGTCTGTTTATTGACTTCTTTAAAATCGATCCACTCGGATTTCTTTGCAGCAACAGCCTCTTTTGCAGTCCCCATAAAAACGTACAGGTAACTCATACTCGGGATGGTGATCTTGGCGGTCATTTGTCCATCTTTCACTGTCAGCTCTGCTTTTGCGATCTTAAAGTACGCGGAGTTGGATGTCCCCTCCACCGCATACGTTCCTTCTTTGACATCCTGCGCATAAACAGGAGACATGCCGTATTTGCCGGCATGCCGTCCGCGGATCCACTGCTGAATGTTTTTAACATGTTCCCAGTAAGCCGCATCCTCGGCAGAATCATCGTCCTCTGCAGAGGCGTCTGCTGCTGTCTCTGCTGACGCTGTACCGGTTGCTGATGCAGCGGCATCATCGCCATCCGGATTTTCTTCTGTCTCTGCAATAACAGATGTCCCTGCTGTATCATCAGCAAAAGAAGGCATGACAAAAAGAGACAGGAGCAGTCCCATCAGGATCATCACAAGCCCTATTCTTTTTGCCAGCCTTCCAAAATGCATTCTTTATGCTTCTTTCGCATGCTGCACGTAAAGTGCACGGATCTCTTTATATTCGCCCAGACCTTTGATGATGCACTCCACCTGAGGTCCTTCTTTTGCGATCTGGTTTTTCCAGGAATCTTCTTCATCACCAGCCATATCATTGTTGGCGTGATCGCCCGCCACTACCAGGAGCGGTGCCAGATATACCTTTTTAGGTTTCCGCTCTTTGACTTTGGCAAGGACCGGTGCGATGCCCGGCTCAAATTCCACCGTGCCCACAACAATATTATTATGTCCACTCTCTTCGCAGAACTGATTGATCAGATCATAGACAGGGATCTTGGTTTCACTGCTGCCATGTCCCATAAAGACAGCCATTTCATCTTCCTTTACCTGGCCTGTGATCTCTGCCAGCTTTTCTACAAACACGCGAATATCCGCTTCGTTTTCCATCAGCGGTCTGCCGATCACTGCTTTTTCAAACGCATCCATGCAAGGCTTCAGCGCAGAAGTTACTTTTTCAAACTCTCCGCCTGCCAGCATATGCGTCGGCTGGACGAGAACATCTTTGATGCCGTCTTCTTTCATTTTTGCAAATGCTTCTTCTGGAGAAAGAATTACAATGCCGTCTCTTTCTTTTAATTTCTTTCGAATAAAACCGCTGGTCCAGGCGCGGTAAAATGCGCGGTCCGGAAATGCTGCAGCAAGATCTTTTTCCAATGCTGCGATCGTCTTCTCACAGGTATCCTGATAAGATGTTCCAAAGCTGATCACAAGTAAACCTTTGTCCATGATGTCCCCCTTACAAGTTCTTCTTTTTATAGATAAACATGACGGATATAAATCCGAAAATTGCCAGATATGCCGCCAGTATCACAAACCCCAGCCATCCCGCGGATTCTCCGTTGGCGATCTTTCGTATCATGTCACAGCTCTGCGACAGCGGAAGGTAAGAGATCACCTGACGGAAGCCAACCGGCATCTGATCCGTCGAGAAGAAGGTGTTACACAAAAACGACATTGGCATGATGATATAAGACGTATAACGCGGCGCGTCGGTATAGCTCTTTGCAAGGAAAGACAATACCAGCGCGATGGTAGAAAAGACCGTTCCGTTCAGGAACATGATTACAAAAGATAGTCCGTTGAAGGTAAGATCCGTACTGATCGGCAAAGTCAGAAGAAGGATGATGCAGCCTGCGTACATGCCCCTGAGGCTCCCGCCAATGACCTGCCCTAAAATAAACTGCCAGAGCGGTGTCGGAGAGACCATGACCTGATCCAGCGCTTTTTCGTACAGTCTCTGCACACTCATATTCTGGGCGATGGCGGAAAAACTGCCTGTCATCGTTGCCATGGCAACCACGCCCGGCACCAGGAAGTGCAGGTATGGTTCGCCGTGGGAAGTCGTCTGAATTCCCAGGCCAAAGATGATCAGATACATAACGGGCGTGATCAGAGCCGCAGCGGTGATCTTAAAAAAATCCCGCCGGAACTCGACCCATTTTTCCCATAGTACTGTTAAGATTCCCATACTGATAATTCCGTTATTTTCGCTCCAGTTTCTGTCCGGCAACATCCAAAAAGACATCTTCCAATGTTGTCGCACGGAAGGAGGCATCCGGACCTGCCTGTGACAGGTAAGCAATAGCCTCGTCTCTGTTATGGAAGTACTTGGACAGCAATCCGTCTTTGGATGTTTCATCCACTGCAAAGGCACCCAGATCTTCGATCAGCTGTGTCGGTGTATCCAGCTTCTGCAGTTTGCCGCGGTTGATCAATGCCACCCGCTCGCAGAGTGCCTGTGCCTCTTCAATGTAATGTGTTGTTAAAACGATCGTCATGTTCCGCACGTTGACCTGCCGCAAAAGATTCCACATCTGCCTGCGGCTTAAGGCATCCATGCCTGCCGTCGGCTCATCCAGCAGCAGGATCTCCGGCTCGATCATCAGCGCACGGCAGATCATAAGCTTGCGCTTCATACCGCCGGAAAGATGACGCACGGTCCGCTTGCGGAATTCCGAAAGACCCGCAAACTCTAAGAGCTCTTCACTTTTTTGTTTGATCTCTTTGCGGGACATAAAGTAAAGGCGCCCCTGATATTCCATGACTTCATTCATGGTCATATCCTGGCGCATGGAGTATTCCTGCGTAATAACGGAAAGCTTCCGCTTTTCCTCAGAAGCTTTCCGGTCCAGTTTTTTCCCGTCAATATAGATCTCCCCACTTGTCGGGAGAAGCACGGTACTCATCATGCTTATGGTGGTGGTCCTGCCGGCGCCGTTTGGTCCCAGAAGTCCAAAGAACTCTCCGGTATTGATCGTCATGCTCAGATGATCGACCGCCGTAAAATCACCAAATTTTTTTGTCAGATCTTTGATCTCGATCATGCGTTACGTTTATTTCTTTTCCTTTGCAACGATCAGCGAAAAGTATCCGGCATCATCCGGGATCTCGTCTACGCTGCGGTAGATCTTTTCATTTTCCATGCTGCAGTTTTCTACACACTGCACGTCTTTGCCGCTGGCTCTTAACAGATCTTTGACGTCTTTCATGTAGCTTGCGGATTTCATCAGAACATAAGTGCCCGGCTGATCCAGAGGATCTTCGGTCTTGTGTGCTGCCGGGATCACATGCATCGGCTCATCCCATTCTGTCAGAGAAATATTCAGTGCGGCTGCAGCTGCGCAGAAGGATGGGATTCCGTTTACCAGTTCCACGGTGTATCCGTCTGCTTCCAAATAATGCTGCAGATAACTGAAGGTGCAGTATATGGTGGAATCTCCAAGAGTAATGAACACAACGTTCTTTCCCTGATCAAGATATTCTTCGATGATCTTTGCACCTTTTTTATGCTCTTCGTCCGTCTTGGCGCGGTCTTTCACATGGAGAAAATGAATCGGGACCAGAGTCTTTTCTGCGATTTCAGGAACAGCGCCTGCAGCAATCTTATATGCTGCAGCTTCCGTCAGATCTTTCTCTCTTCCCGGAACTGCGATGACGTCCGCTTCTTTGATCAGACGGACTGCCTTTAATGTCATTAACTCCGGATCTCCGGGACCAACTCCAACTCCGTATGCAATACCTTTCATTCTCTTTCCTCCTTCAGTTCTTTGGCGGCAACTTTCACGCATTCCACAAGGTCATTTAATGTCGCCCTGGAAGCGGTCCATGTCTTCATGCCATATCCTTTCGCAGCTGCCTCTGTCTGTTTTCCTATGCAGACTGCGTTCACTTTTTTATAATCCATTCCCTTCAGGCTTTCCGTAAATCCTTTTACCGTTGATGCACTGGTAAAGACAGCTAAGTCAAAAGGATCACTGTCCATTGCGGCATGCTCATCCAGTACATGGCTTGTTTCATAGACGGTGTCATAGGTGGCGATGTCATCCACCGTCACATTTGCTTTTTTCTTAAGTTCTTCCACCAGCTGCGGATTGCCTATGGCTGCACGCGGGATCAGGACTTTATCGCCTTCTTCCAGCTTTTCCGTCAGTTCTTTTCCCAGCGTTTCTCCATCATAAACGGATGGGATGAAATCAGATTTCAAACCGTATCCGTTCAGCGCTTTTTCCGATCCTTTGCCAATAGACGCGATCTTTACACTTGCCAGCGCGCGGATATCTGCTTTTGCAAAAAGCTCGTCCATAAAAATGCGGACGCCGGAAGGACTGGTAAAGACGATCCACTGATATTTCCCTGCAGAAAGATCTGCAATCGCTGCCTCCAATGGAGCCTTGTCTTCCACCGGTTTTACGGCAATGGCCGGCATCTCCAGAACTTCTGCGCCTTCTTTGCGCAGCAGAGATGACATGGTGGAGATCAGTTCTTTTGGTCTGGTCACACAGACCTTGACGCCTGCCAGCGGACGTTTTTCAAACCATGCAAAATCTTCATTCAGTTTTACAACTTTGCCCACTACGATGATGGCTGGTGTTAAAACTGTTGTCCGGCTGCAGATATCAACTATGGTACCCAGGGTGCCTGTGATCCGGTGCTGGTCAGCTGTCGTCCCGCGCTCTAAGATTGCGGTCGGCATATCCGGATCCATACCTGCATCCAAAAGACCTTTTGCCAGATCCGGCAGCGCTGCAATGCCCATCAGAAAGACCAGTGTTCCTTTGGTATCTACTAAGGCCTTAAAATCAATATCGTATGTGTTATTGCCCCTTTTGTGTCCCGTGATCACGTGGACGCTGGAGCAGAAATCCCGGTGCGTTACCGGGATGCCGTTATATGCAGGTACGGCAAATGCGCTGGTGATGCCTGGCACGATCTCAAACGGAATATCGTTTTCTGCCAGCAGTTCCAGTTCTTCTCCGCCTCTGCCAAAAAGGAACGGGTCGCCGCCTTTTAAGCGGACCACTTTTTTCCCTTTCTGAGCTTCCTCCAGGAGAGCTCTGTTTGTGTCTTCCTGCTTCAGGTAATGATTGCCGGAGCGCTTTCCTGCAAAGATCAGTTCTGCTTTTTCCGGGATCATCGCAAGAATCCCGGCGCCTACCAACGCGTCATAAACGACTACATCAGCGTTTTCCAGCACTTCTTTTCCCTTTAATGTAAACAGGCCGGCATCTCCCGGTCCTGCTCCTACCAGCCAGACTTTTCCGCTCATAGATCCTCCTGCTATCTGTCTGCTTTCTGTTTCATTTCCCGGGCCAGATCAATGCCCAGTTTTTCCGCATTCTCCACTGTACCAGTCTTTGTTTCCGTCCAGTACTGTCCGGATGCGTCATCAAAATATAAAGCACGGAGCGTGATCACATCTCCCTCTATCTGCGCATGCGCACAAACCGGGGATGTACATCCTCCGTTTAATTCTCTTACATAAGCCCGCTCACAGAGGGCTGCATAACGGGATACCGGATCCTCATACCCTTCCAGATATTCGTGATCCTCACCGTCTCTTCCCTGTACGGCAATGATTCCCTGTCCAGCCGCAGGAATGATCTCATCCACAGTAAAGTACCGGCTGATCCGCTTTTCCAGACCTAACCGTTTAATGCCGGCTGCCGCCAGCACCAATGCGCAGTACTGTCCTTCATCCAGTTTGCGAAGTCGCGTCTGCAGATTTCCTCTGACCGGCTCAATTTTGTAATCCGGGAATATCTTTTTCAGCTGCAGCACACGACGCAGGCTGGAAGACCCGATTGGCAAAGATGGGTCCATCTCTGTGACGCCTTCCGGCAGGATCAGTACGTCTCGTGGATCTTCCCGTCTGGAAACCGCGATCAAAGGAAGACCTTCCGTCAGTTCCATCGGCACATCCTTCAGGGAATGCACGGTGATATCCACGCGTCCCAACTGCAGCGCCAGATCCAGTTCTTTTACAAACAGTCCTTTGCCGCCAACCTTATCCAGGGTACGGTCCAGTATCTTATCACCGGTCGTCTTCATCGTCTGCAGCTCTGCAAAAGCCTCATCCATTGTTTCATTGATATGATCTACAACGGTCATGCTCTGCAGCACCGCTAATTTACTGTCTCTGCTCCCAACAACGATTCTTCTCATAGGTCAAACTCCCTCACAGCTTCCAGTGTCAATTCCAGGTCTTCCTGCGTATGAGCCGATGAGATGAACATGGCCTCAAACTGTGACGGGGCAATATAGATGTGTTTATCCAGCATGTGCCTAAAGAAAATACGGAACTTTCTCGTGCGGCTGGTCTGTGCTGAATCATAATCCTTCACCTTTTCCCGTGTGAAGAAGACACAGCCCAGTGAACCAATATGATTCAGACAGTGCGGAATATGCGCATTGTTCAGGATGGAATCCATTTCCGTAAAGAAGCGGTCACTCTTCTCATTCAGATCTTTGTAGAAGTTTGGAGTTTCTTTCAAAACGGTCAGCTGCGCAATACCGGCTGCCATTGCCACCGGATTGCCACTCAGCGTACCAGCCTGATAAACCGGGCCAAGCGGAGCCACTTTCTCCATAATGTCTTTTCTTCCGCCGTATGCGCCGACCGGCATGCCGCCGCCAATAATCTTACCAAATGTCGTCAGATCCGGTTTGATGTTGTAATACCCCTGCGCGCCATCCAGTGCCAGACGAAAGCCGGTTATAACTTCATCAAAGATCAAAAGCGCTTCGTTCTCATCGCAGAGTTTGCGCAGGCCTTCTAAGAAGCCGTCCTCTGGAAGCACCACACCCATGTTGGCGCCAACAGGCTCTACAATGATAGCTGCTATTTCATTCTTGTTTGCTTCAAATAATTGTTTTACGCTGTCTAAGTCATTGTAGACAGCGGTCAGAGTATCTTTGGTACATCCTTCCGGTACACCGGCGCTTCCCGGAATACCCTGTGTCATAACACCAGATCCTGCTGCCACCAGCAGTGCATCACTGTGTCCGTGATAGCATCCGGCAAACTTGATGATCTTATCTTTTCCGGTAAAGCCTCTGGCTGCGCGGATGGCGCTCATCACGGCTTCTGTTCCGGAGTTGACCATACGCACCATTTCGATAGAAGGCACAATCTCACAGATCAGTTCTGCCATGATCACTTCACGTTCCGTTGCAGCACCGTAGCTTAACCCGTCCTGTGCTGCTTTGGCAACTGCGTCTAGCACACGCGGATGACCGTGGCCTAAGATCATCGGTCCCCAGGAGCCAATAAAATCGATGTACTCATTTCCATCTGCGTCAAAGATACGGTCTCCCTTTGCGCGGCTGATAAACCGTGGTGTCATACCAACAGATCCGAATGCTCGCACCGGAGAGTTCACGCCGCCAGGGATCACTTCTTTTGCGCGTTCAAATAATATGTCTGATTTTCCCATTATCCGATCCTGCCTTCTTTGATATATTGTGCCAGTTCTTTTGCATAATACGTAATATAGATATCTGCGCCGGCACGGAATGCTGCCGTTGCCATTTCGCAGACAATACGCTCTTCATCGATCCAGCCTTTTTCTGCGGCTGCCTTTACCATAGCATATTCTCCGCTCACGCTGTAAGTAGCGATTGGAAGATCTGTCATGTCATGAACTTCTCGGACCAGGTCCAGATAAGACATTGCCGGTTTCACCATAATGATATCTGCGCCTTCATCCACATCCAGCATTGCTTCTTTTAAAGCTTCACGGCGGTTGTGGAAATCCATCTGATAGCTCTTACGGTCACCAAAAGATGGTGCAGAGCCTGCTGCCTCACGGAATGGGCCGTAGAATGCCGATGCGAATTTCACGGCGTATGACATGATTGGGATATTTGTATGACCCTTTTCATCCAGAAGCTCGCGGATAGCAGCAATACGGCCGTCCATCATATCGGAAGGAGCAACCATCTGGGAGCCTGCCTCCACATGAGAAAGGGCGGTCTTTGCAAGAAGCTCCAGCGTTTTGTCATTGTCCACGTCATGGCCGCATAACACACCGCAATGTCCGTGTGAGGTATACTCACACATGCAGACATCCGTGATCCGGTAAATCTCCGGATACTTTTCTGCTGCAACGCGAAGAGCACGCTGGACAATGCCGTCTTCTGCATAAGCCTGGCTGCCTACTTCATCCTTTACTTCCGGAATACCAAAGAACATCACATTGGTCACGCCCGCGTTCAGGAGGCGTTCTAATTCCTCACCCATCCGGTCAACTGTGTAGCGGTTCTGTCCCGGCAGGGATTCGATCTCCTCCACTTTGTTTTCGCCATCCATCACAAACATTGGATAGATAAGCGATGCCGGATCCATGCGGGTCTCTCTTACCATTTTGCGCAGCGTTTCGCTGGTACGTAATCTTCTTGGTCTGATCGTTAAATCCATTGTTTAATCCCTTCCTGTTCGTATTTGTTTCTGATCGTTTTCTTACTATTCGTTTTTGTCCTCGCGCATAACAGCCGTGATCGCATCCAGGACCTCTCGGAATGTGTTGTCCGAAAGCTGGCCGCGCAGCCCGAACAGCAGATGGTTCATCATACGTTCGGAAGCGCCTTCCACCTCTTTCTCCAGACGCGCCTTCTGTCCATCCGCAAAACTCATTTTCTTAAACATCGGCGTCATCCGTAAAAGCACGTCTTCTCCCGCTGTTTTCTTGATTGCCTGAATGGTTGGTACGATGTCTCTTCCTTCGTACCACTCACGGAAATGTTCTTTTTCTTCGTCGAGGATGGTTTCTGCCTTTTCCAGATTGGCGTTAAATTTTTCAGAGTGGATATCGATCTGGAACGAATCGATATCATAAAGAGTTGCCCAGGACATCTGTGTTACCTCCGGTTCCACATCACGAGGGACCGCCAGATCAATGATCGGGATCGGATGATCCACGGAAAGCTTTTCCAGTTCCTGCAGCGTTATTGTATAGTTAGGACTGCTCGTGGCACTGACGATCATATCGCAGTCCGGAAGCAGTCCGTATCGTTCATCATAACTAATGCGGTTTGCGCCGAATGGGACATCCACAACACCGCTGTGATATTTCCGCACGGTAACGGTCACATCCGCGCCCTTATCCATTAAGGTCTGCGCAGAGAGACGGCCCATCATGCCGTTTCCGATAACCATGCATTTTTTGCCTTCCACGGTAATGCCTTCTTCTTCCAGCATTGCCAGTGCAGTATGTATAACGGACCGGTCAGCAGTGGAAAGATCTGCCTCGGTCCTGACTCGTTTGCCCGCCGTTACCGCCTGGCGGAACAGCACCTCCATGATGTTATCCGTCGCATAACAGCTTCTCGCAAAAGCAGCAGCATCCCCGATCTGTGTCAGGATCTGTCCTTCTCCAACGATTTTGGACTCCAGTCCGGCGGACAGCCTGAACAGATGGCTCACTGCTTCTTTGTTTTCCCTCTCGATAAAATAGGGATCATATTGTTCTCTGTCTATCTTCATATGATCGCAAAGCATCTGCACCGGAGACCCGAGCAGTTCCTCGGATGTACTCAGCCAAAGTTCCATTCGGTTGCAGGTGGAGATCATAACCGTTCCCTCGACGCCTTTCTGACCCATAAAAAAGTCCAGTGCATCCGCCATTTTTTTTGATGTGAAGGAAAACACACTCCGCACATCGAGGTCTGCTTTGTTATGATCGATGCCAATCATAAGTATTGCCATAATTACTCCTGTCTCTCTTACTCAGCTGGTATTGGGTTGGTTACGGTCATTGGATGGGTGTACCAGTTTCCATGTGTTCCGATGATGGAAACATCAAACGGCTCGCCAATTACAGGCACTGGGAAATCAAAGCCATATGCTTCGTCTGTGATCCCGTCATCATAAGTAACCACATCGACCGTAGGTTCGATCAGTTTGGCGCCTTCTGCCTGTGCCTCCTCAGAGGTACCATAAAACGCATTCACGATACTCTTGGAAGCCAGCGTAATATGCACCGTCATTTCACCATTTGCAACAGTCAGCGTACCCTTTCCATCCATCGCTTCATTCACATGAAACATGTTGCTGCCGGTATCTACATCAACCGTATAAACACCATCGGCCAGTCCTGCTGCATTTGTCTCTTCTTCTTTCTTTCCGCCGCCGCATCCTGCCACAAGCAGGGCAAAAAGCAGGCAGGAAAATAAAATGATTGCTCTTTTTACCATCATTTTCTCCATATTATAAACGCAACTGTCGTCCCACAGGCACTTTGGCCTGCGGGACGATAGTAAATCAAGTCTGTGTGTCTGGCTTTTTTCAAGCCTTTTAGAAAGTCTGTTTCTTACTGAAGAACGGCCTGTGTATGTGCAACGTACAGGTTCTCAACGTCCGGAATACGTCCAAGACCTTTGATGATGCAGATAACATCATCGAAGTTTCCGGATGCAGTAAACATGCTGTACCAGGATTCCGGATCTTCTTCATCTGCCATATCGTTGTTAGCATGGTCACCAGCAACAACCATTAATGGTCTTAAGATGACTTTCTTGTATCCAGCTGCTTTCACTTTCTCGATGACAACGCTGCACTCGGTATCTTCCGGCTCGCCCTCAACGGTACCGATGAATACGTTCTTGTATCCCAGCTGATCCATCTGTGCCTGCATCTGATTGTAGGTAACGTTTGCTGTATGAGAAGTTCCATGTCCCATAAGAACCAGTGCTGTGCCTTCTGCATCAGCCTGAGCCTGTCCGCCGAACTCGCTCAGCGTATGATCTACGACTGCTTTTGCAACTGCTTCTTTGTCTGCATTGATGACAGTTGGGTCTGCGCCTACTTCGCCCAGAAGAGGCTCAGCAACCTTCACGCTTGCAAATTTGTCTTTGTAGCCATCCAGAATACCTACGAGTTCATCATACTCTGCACCATGCATTAAGTGAGTAGGCTGAACGACAAGATTCTGAACTTTGTTTTCAACTGCTCTGTCCAGAGCCTGCTGCATATTGTCGATCTTTACACCATCGCGAGCAAGGATGTGGTTGATGATGATCTGAGCTGTGAATGCTCTTCTGACGGACCAATCCGGAAATGCTTCTGCGATTGCATGCTCAATGGTTCCGATATCCTGTGTACGGCTCTGGTTAAAGGATGTACCAAAACTTACGACCAGGATCTCGTTTGCACCGATTCCGTCCTGATTCAGAGGATCATCCTGAGATGCATCACCGGTGTCTCTTCCGAAGTAATCATACTCTTCGACCAGTTCTTTCTGTGCCGGAGTTAATGCGTCCCATGCTGCCTTAGCTGCTGCGCATCTTTCATCATTGCCTTCCGTCCACTCCTGAACCTGAATAGCTGCGATCAGTTCATCAACTTCTGCTGCTGCAGCTGCATCAGCGTCGCCAGGGGTAACTGCTGCGGATGCTGTTGGTGCCGGTGTCGGCTCTTCTTTCTTACCGCAGGCTGCAAGCATACCAATGACTAAAACAGCTGCTGCAAGGAAGACGACGATTTTTGTTGCTAAATTCCTTTTCACTTTCATTTCCTCCTTATATATCTCTTGGATGTTTAGTTTCCATTAAAAAGGACTTTGTTAGAGGTACGCATCCGTGAGATCTGCAGCTTAGTAGAATGTTGTTCAGCCCTAATAAAAATCCCGCAGCAATCGAAAGATCCTGCGGGCGTTCTGTGCAAGCATGTGCCGCTCAGACGCCCTAGATCGGGGCTCTCTGAACCATTCTATTTAAGCAGGTCTCCTGACTCGCGCATCAGCAACGTTTCACTGCCTTCTCAGGATCACTCCCAATGACTGGCTTTCGCCTTGTGAAAAGTCTCCGCGCCTACAGTGGCGGTACCGTTCCGGACTTTGACCGGATTCACTATTCTCTGCCTTCTCCCCAAGGATGCAGGCAGCACTTAAACAGTTAGATTGTCTAGACAGGTATACCATGAAACAGGGGCTTTGTCAAACCAAATTCCCGCCTTATTTCATGGGCTTTTTTGGTTATTTTTTTGTTTTATTTTTTCGTAATATTTTCCTATTTAAAAACACCTCGAACGATGAGTTTTTTTAGCCTGATCATTCAGATATTTCGCACATCCTGCGGTTCGATCCGGCGGATCACGCGGCACGGATTTCCGAACGCGACAACGTTATCCGGCACATCTTTGGTGACCACGCTTCCGGCTCCAATTACGGAGTTTTTTCCAATATGCACGCCCGGCAGGATGATGACGCAGGTCCCGATCCACACGTTTTCCCCGATGTGGACATCCCGGTTATACTGCAGACCTCTTGCGCGCAGTTCCGGCTCGATCGGATGTGAAGCTGTAATGACCGATACGTTCGGCCCGAACATTACTTTGTCTCCCACATAGATATGGGCGTCATCCACCATGGTCATGTTGGAGTTAACGTAGATACCGGAGCCAAAGTGCACGTGATGCCCGCCCCAGTTCGCATGGAACGGCAGCTCAATGTAGCAGCCCTCGCCGCACTCCGCGAACACTTCCTTCATATAGGCTTCTTTCTTTTCCAGGTCGGAAGGTTTCAGCTGGTTGAACTCCCAGAGCCTGTCCTGAAAAGGCACCTGCTCCGCCTGGATCTCGGGATCCATGGGATCATATATTTTGCCTTCGAGCATTTTTTCGTATTCGGTCATAATGTAAAAATCTTTCCTTTCACAAAATCCGCAACAGCTTCGCCCAGCTTCACCTGTCCTTCAGCATCCAGATGGCATCCATCTGCATCGCTGGCTTTGACATAGTCTGCGGCATTCAGAAAATGAACGTGATATATAGTCGAAAGATCCTGATACCATCCGGCGATCTTCTTAGATACTTCCACGGCGTACTCATAACCAAAGTTTTCGCCCAGCCAGGAATCCTTGATGGATTCCGATATCAGCGGCGGCGCGACCAGCAGGATCTGGAACTGATCCTGGCAGTGGAAATGATTATAGGAGAGAGCCTTCTCCAGGAAGATCTGCATCTCCCCGGCGATCTCCATCGCCGAGTAGGAAAATTTGCGTTTGCAGTCGTTTGACCCCAGCATGATGATCAGCAGGTCAAACGGCGTGTGACTTTCCAGGCACGGCAAAAGATAGGTCAAGCCGTTCTTTTCGCCTTCTGCCGGGTCTTCGTGGGCAATGGTTCTGCCATTCTGCCCTTCCTCGATTACTTTATAGTTTTCTCCGAGAATCTTTTCCATCACCATCGGCCAGCGGTTTTCTTCCGGGAAGCGGACCCGGTTTACCGGATCATATCCCCAGGTCAGCGAATCGCCAAAACACAAAATTCTTTTCTTTTCCATTTATAGTCCTTTCATCGTTTACAGATATAACTTAATAATTATAAAGGATTCAAAGAGTGTATTCAATCGCGCCGTCACAGGGAAATTAATATGAGATTGCGAGTTGTGTTCGTTTTTTTCGTCCTGAAAATTTGAGATTGCGAGTTGTGTTCGTTTTCTTCGTCTTCCCAAAACCGAGATCGCGTTCCGGGTTCGTTTTTATTCGAGATTTTTCGCTTAAAAACGAATTAATCAACACTCCGTGTGAATAAATCCCTACTTTTTAAGGCTTTTGAACTAAAATCAAGGCGGTTAGCTCAAGCTAATCGAACCCAGAACGCGATTACGGGAAAACCCTTGTTATAAAAACGAACACAGAACGCGATTTCATACCAAACCATGCTATAAAAACGAACACAACTCGCGATTTCAAATGCAAAGGCAAATCCCTAACGGCCATGGGCAATAAATACAAGCAACGCGGCCAATAAATGCAAAAAAAGCAGGAATCCCGAAGGATTCCTGCCCGGTATTGTTGTTTGATATAAAGTCTGTTGGTATCGGGGTTAGTCAGCCCGAAACACATGTGTCTGCATTGTGCTTTCGGCCGGCCTAAAGCCACCGTCACGATCTTTAAGAGAATTACAGACCAGCCTGCTCCATCAGCGCCGGGATCTTGTCTTCCCAGCCAAGGGTCATGATATGAACGCCCTGGCAGTAGTCCTTGCAGTCGCGGATGATGCGAGCTGCGATCTCGGTACCGGTGATACCAGCTTTTGCTTTCTCTTTGTCAGCTTTCAGCTCTTCAATGATCTCTGCCGGAATAGCGATACCAGCAACATTGTTGTTCATGAAGTTGCACATACCAGCATTCTTCGGAATGATGATACCCAGCTGAATCGGGACATCAAATTCTTTCTTAGCGATCTCAGCGAATTTGATATATCTCTCGGAATCAAAGACAGCCTGTGTCTGGAAGAACTGAGCACCAGCTTTGATCTTGCGCTCCATCTTAACCAGCTGTGCATCCAGAGAGTCGCTGCACGGAGAAACAACTGCGCCCTTTGCAAATGTTGGCGGCTCGCCTTCGATATCCTGTCCGCCCAGGTCTTTGCCCTGCTCTAACAGTCCCATCGTGTACAGAAGGGAAACAGAGTCAAGGTCGAATACCGGTTTTGCACCCGGGTGATCGCCCAGTTTTGTATAGTCGCCGGTCAGAGCCAGCACGTTATCGATACCAAACATTGCTGCGCTTAAAAGATCGGACTCCAATGCGATACGGTTTCTGTCACGGCAGGTCATCTGGAAGATCGGGTTGAAGCCGTTCTGCTTCAGCGCGATGCAGACTGCCAGAGAACCAAGACGCATAACGGAAGACTGGTTATCTGTTACGTTGATAGCATCAACATTGGTCAGATATTTCTTGGCATCCTCGATCATTTCCTCAATGTGAAATCCTTTCGGAGGGCCTACTTCAGCGGAAACAACAAACTTACCTTCTTTAAATAAATCTGTAACTTTCATTCTTCGCTCCTTATATATTATTCTGATTCTTTACATTCTTTGGTTGCATCGTC
>JAZNHY010000218.1:0-14635 GCA_045577235.1 Lachnospiraceae bacterium | reverse complement strand
AGCATGGGTACAGTTGTGGGTGAAAAGATCACCCGTCTGTTTGAGTATGCAACAGAAAAACGCATGCCGGTCATCGGCTATACGGTTTCCGGCGGGGCGCGCATGCAGGAGGGACTTTTCTCCCTCATGCAGATGGCAAAGACCAGCGGGGCTGTGAAACGGCACAGCGATGCAGGTCTTCTCTATGTCACTGTGCTGACTGATCCAACGACTGGCGGCGTGACGGCAAGCTTTGCCATGGAAGGTGATATTATCCTTTCAGAGCCGGGAGCAACGGTAGGTTTTGCAGGCGCTCGAGTCATTGAGCAGACAACACGTAAGTCCCTTCCGAAGGGATTCCAGACAGCAGAATTTATGATGGAGCATGGCTTTATTGACGCCATTGTTTCGCGTCAGAGCCAGAAGAAAGTCATCGCGGCGATCCTGCGTATGCATAAGGAAGGAAAGTAACTATGAGTATTACGGCTTATGAAAGAGTAAGAACCGCCAGAGATAATAAACGCCCAACCGCTGTAAATTATATCCGGAATATGTTCCTGGATTTTATAGAGATGCATGGTGACCGCGGTTTTGCAGATGACCGTGCAATCGTAGGCGGAATTGCAAGAATTGGCGATATGCCTGTAACGGTGATCGGTATCGAAAAGGGACAGAATACAAAAGACCGTATCCTGCATTCCTTTGGCGCTCCAAACCCGGAAGGATACCGGAAGGCATTGCGATTGATGAAGCAGGCAGAAAAGTTCCATCGCCCGGTCGTTTGTTTTGTAGATACTTCCGGCGCATACTGCGGCATTGGTGCAGAAGAACGCGGGCAGGGAGAAGCAATCGCCAAAAACCTGATGGAAATGATGACACTGAAAACACCGATCATTTCTCTTGTGATCGGAGAAGGCGGAAGCGGCGGTGCATTGGCACTTGCAGTTGCTAATAAAGTTTGGATGATGGAAAATGCCATCTATTCCGTTATTTCACCGGAAGGATGCGCAAGCATCCTCTGGAAAGATGCAAAACGTGCAGAAGAAGCTGCGGATGTATTAAAATTGACCGCGCAGGATTCTCTGGAAAACGATATCATCGATGAAGTGATCTCAGAAGAGAATCTTGGAACAGAAGCATTTTATTATTCACTTCGTGATAAGATCGAGGCAGAACTGCGTGAATTATCTGCATTAACAATGGATGAATTGCTGGAACAGAGATATCAGCATTTCCGTAAAATCGGAAGACCGATGGCATAATTAATAAAAGTCCGTTGAAAGGACGATAGAAATGAGGAGGCTCCAATGAATCGAGTTGTAGTTACTGGTATGGGTATTGTCAGTCCGCTTGGAAATGATGTACCAACTTTTTGGGAAAATGTAAAAAACGGCTGCTGCGGGATCGCGCCGATCACAAAGTTTGACACGACTGATTATAAAGTGAAAGTCGCTGCAGAAGTAAAGGACTTTGATCCGCGTGCATACATGGAAAAAATGGATGTTCTGCACAGCGATATCTATACACAATTTGCAGTTGCTGCAGCAACGCAGGCAGTTGAAGAGAGCGGGATCATTGGGACGGTAAGAGACGAGCGGATCGGTGTCTATATCGGCACAGGTATCGGCGGAATTCAGACTTTCATGGATGAACATAAAAAGCTGATGGAAAAAGGACCGCGCAAGGTATCTCCGTTCTTTATTCCTATGATGATCGCGAACATGGCTTCCGGTATGATTGCTATGCGTTATCAATGCAAAGGGGCGGCACTTCCGTCCGTGACGGCATGTGCTTCTGGTTCTAATGCCATTGGTGAGGCAATGCGCGTGATCCGCCATGGTTATGCAGATGCTATGATCGCTGGCGGTTCTGAAGCAACTGTTAATGCTCTGGCAGCTGCAGGATTCTCTACGATGCAGGCATTGAGCTTTTCAGAAGACCCAAATGCAGCATCCCTTCCATTTGACGCAAGAAGATCCGGTTTTGTTATGGGTGAGGGCGCAGGCGTCCTGGTTCTGGAAGAATATGAACATGCAAAAGCGCGCGGCGCAAAGATCTATGCAGAATTATCCGGTTATGGTGTAACCTGTGATGCTTACCATATGACGGCTCCACATCCGGAAGCTGAAGGCGGAGCAAGAGCCATTGCAGACGCATTGAGAGAGACAAATATGGATACAGACAATGTGTACTATAATGCACACGGCACTGGTACCCCGATGAATGATAAAGCGGAAACGATCGCGGTCAAGAAAGCTTTTGGTGAAGACCGCGCAAGAAAGATCAGCATCAGTTCAACAAAATCCATGACCGGTCATATGCTTGGTGCAGCCGGTGCTGCGGAGGCTATTATTTCTGTCCTGGCTCTGAGAGATGGCGTTGTCCCGCCAACGATCAACCTGTTGGAGCCGGATCCGGAATGTGATCTGGATTATACGCCTCTTACTGCAAAAGAACGGAAACTGGATATGGCTGTATCCACATCCCTTGGCTTCGGCGGACATAATGCCAGCCTTGCATTCCGTACAATTTAGGGGGAAGGCATGGAAAAAACAAGAATCTTTATAACCGGAATGGGGGCTGTTACCCCGGTCGGAATTGGAGTTCCAGCTTACTGGCAGGGGATCAATGAAGGCAAATGCGGAATCGTAGAAAAAGAAACAATTGGTTCTTTCACGCAGCCTGGCCTTCGTATGGCCTTGGTCGATGGCTTTGATCCGAAGGCCTATCTTTCCACAAAGCTGACGCTGGATCTGGAACCATATATGCAGTACGCTTATGTTGCAGCAGAGGAAGCTGTTCAGCAGAGCGGATTAGATACAGACAGTGACCGGATCGGTATCGTGATGGGAACTGCATTAGCCGGGATCGTCATGATCGGCGAAACAAATGCTCAGCTGGCAGTGAACGGAAAACAAGCAGGACCGAAATTCCTGACGAAAGCCATGGGCAATATTGCAGCAGCTCAGTTTTCCATTAATCACAAGATCAAAGGACCAAGCCTTACCGTTACGACTGCCTGCTCTTCCGGTGGAGATGCGACCACGATTGGTTCCATGCTGATCCGTTCCGGGATGGCAGATGCGGTAGTTGTGATGGCTGGAGAAGCTGCTGTCTGCCCGCCGCTGGTACAGAGTCTGATCAAGACAGGTGCGCTTTCCAAGACCGGTGAAAGCTATCCATTTGATTCCCGCAGAAATGGTTTTGTTCTGGGTGAAGGCGGAGGCGCGCTGGTGCTGGAGAGCGAAGAACATATGAAGAAGCGGGGAGGACAGCCTATAGCTGAGCTTCTGGGGTGTGCCAATAATACAGATGCATTCAATCCTGTATCACCGGATCCGTCTGGAGCAGGTGCTGCAGCGGTCATGCGTCTGGCAATGGCAGATGCTGATCTTTCCCCAAAAGATATCGGTTATATTAATGCACATGGAACGGCTACCCATCTTGGGGATATCACAGAGACAAAAGCGATCCATCAGGTATTTGGAGAGCATAATGTTTTGGTTTCTTCCACAAAGGGAGCAACCGGCCATATGATGGGCGCTGGCGGAATTACAGAAGTGATAGCCTGCGTACAGGCTGTAAATACGGGTCTTCTTCCGGAAAATGCCGGTTATGAGCAGCCGGATCCGGAATGCGACTTGAATATTGTAACAAAAGAAAACAGACAGACAGAAATCAAAGCGGCCATGTCCAATGCTTTTGGATTTGGTGGTCAGAATTCCTGTATTATTGTTGGAAGGGTATCCGAATAATCTATCAGTAACCTGTTCAAAAAAGGAGGACGGTATGGAAGTTAAGATCTACAAATGTAAAAAATGCGGGCAGATCATTATGGAAGTAGAAAACAAGCCATGTAATGTTTACTGCTGTGGTGAACCGATGGAAGAGCTGATCGCCAATACCACAGATGCAGCAGCTGAAAAGCACGTGCCTGTTTATACTGTTGAGAACTACAAAGTCCATGTAACAGTGGGGAGCACAGAGCATCCAATGACTCCGGAGCATCACATTGCATGGATGGTCCTGCAGACCAACCATGGAATCCAACTGCGCAACCTGGACGTGGAGAAAGGACCTACGATGGTCTTCACTATCTGTGAGAAGGACGAAGTGGAAGCAGTGTATGCATACTGCAATCTGCATGGCCTCTGGAAAGCATGATTATCTCATGACATATGATTCATTTAAAAAGCCGCCCATGTGTGAAAACACAGGGCGGTTTTTTTAGCTTTTTCTTCCGGCAAATTGCTTCCGGATCTTTTGCTCAGCAGCCAATAGTTTTTTGTCTGCGTCTTTGCCCAAAAGGAAAGAGAGCAGGTCATATTCCTGCATGCATCCTTTCCCATGTAAGACGGAAAATGCTCCCGCATCGCTTCCGCATCCAATCTGTACACCCTTTGAAGCAGCTTCTGCAATGGCAGCTTTGTGTGTATCTGCAATCTGCTCCACAATCTTTTCCGGAAAACGTCCGGTCCCGGAAAGATTGGCACTGGTCACTGCAGTAGGAACCCAGATCAGTCCTTTTTCTTTCAGAATGTCCATTGTCTCAGCATCTATGTAATAGCCGTGCTCGATAGAATCAGCACCTGCAATTGCTGCACGACGCACACACTCTGTGCCGCTGGCATGTGCCATCACAGCAAATCCTTCTTCATGGGCAATATGGACCAGTTCCTTCACAAGTTCATCGGAATAATCGGTTTCTGAGACTACCCCGAAGCGGGAAAAATCCAGGATACCAGATACCATGATCTTGATGAAGTCTGAACCTAAGGATGCAGCTTCAGAAATACGTGTACGGTATTCTTTTATATCCCGATATGGCCGGCCGACGATCTTCCCATAATTACCTTCTTTAAAAATAGCGAAGGAAGGCATCAGGTATGTGATGCCATATTCTCCTGCAATGCTTTTTGCATAAATACATGCGCCATAATGATCGCCTCCATCACGGATCATAGTGATGCCGCGGGACTGATATTCTTTCAGCACAGAGCGGACGGCGTCCTTGTCAACGCCGTCCCGAAAACGCATTGCGCTTTTCTGATAATCGATGCCGTCCATGAAAACATGGGCGTGTAAATCAGCAGGAATCATTTATCTTCTCGTACCTGATTTAAAAGCCAGGACATGATACCATATTCATTCTTATAAGTTGGGACCCAGCTCCAATGGTTCTCGCGGAACAGGGTTTTATATGGCAGATCAGGAGTAATGGAAATATCATATTTCTCCAGATCTTCCGGAGAGAACAGTGTCAGGTGTGCATCGTTGTTTCCAGCATCCCGCATGGCCATTACAGCATCCACCAGATATTTGTGGCGATACAATGTATGGTCAATGTACGCACTGGTGACCCAGATCGGTCGTCTGATGGATTTTAAGATGGAGAAGGTTTCCGGAGTCATCGTCGGGCAGACCGGAACCGCTGCTGCAAACAGATCCGAACCAACAGACATTGCGCGGATCGTTCCGCCGCCGCCCATAGACATACCAGTTACATAGATCCTCTGTGGATCTACTTTTCCTTCTTTGATCATTCTGCGGATGATGTCGCAGACTTTGCCCAGATAGTCACGGGACCAGCCGTAACGAGGATCCGTTCCAAGGCTGGTGCCGGCGAATTTTGCATTTACATTCATCTTGCTCGGATCCATTTTCTGCTCAACAGCCATTGGTGCCATAACATAAATGTCCGGATAGTCTTCTGCAAAGTTGACAGGGCCGTAATCAGTAATGATTGATTTGTTGTTATCCCGTTCCCCTTCATGACCTCCGTTTCCGCCGCCATGTAAAAAGAGGATCATCGGGCGCGGCCCGGAAGCCTCTGGTGTATACAGCCGGTACATCACACGGCCTTCTTCGATCCGTTCGAATTTATCATCTGCGGTGCGAGTCTGAACATCAAACTCTGCCCGTGGGATCTTTCTGTCACCGATAACGAGTGTCCAATCATAGCGGTTGGTGGATGGTTCCACGCTGATCGTCAGAATGCCATTTCCCAATTTAACCTCTGTGACATCGCCCGGTGCATGACCGCGCGTTTCTTTTAAAAATGCGTTGTGGTCAGTTTCGACTGCCGGTCCCTCCAGACGAATACTTTCTACTGCAGGTGCATCACCGTTCCAGTCCAGTATGAAATCTGTGATCTCCTGGCCTGTCAGGCCAATAAAAGCTTTTGCTGTGTATGCCATAATGTTTCCCCCAATTCAATAAGTTTCTTAATGCAAATCGCATTATATCATACTAAAAGTGTCCGTTCATCCAGGATTGAAGTGCGGACGTAATTTCATGGATCGTTTCCGGATCGATCGGATCCGAAAGATGACAATCCTGTGCCAGTGAACGCAGTCTGGCTTCTTCCGGCCGGCTCTGGATAGTCAGATATGCGTCCTCCGCTGCATTCACGTTATCTTGTCCCAATATCCAGAGTTCAACAGCAACGATCATGCTGGCTGCGTAACTGAAATAGTAAAGAGGTGACTGGAATGTATGAGGGATCGCTATCCATTCTTCTCCGACGTAAGAAAACAGATCAGCAAGACCATATTCTTCGGCCAACCTGCCATAAAGCTGGTTGATCTCTTCCAGTGTCATGTCAGGACTCTCATAGACGGTTTGCTGGAACTCATCTTCCATACAACCGGAAATAATGACATAGATTGCTTCCATTAACTGACTTCCCCTAAGAGCGTCAGCTTTGCGGCTGCCATAAAAGGTGTCATAGTTTTTCATCATGAGAAGTTCCAGACCCTGCGAGTCGACCTCGTCAATATCCAGTGGATCCGATACGTTCCACCCGTAATTTGGGTTCAGGAAATAGTGGGCAAAGTGTCCAAACTCGTGAGTGAGCGTAGCACAGTTATCAAAGGAGTTTTCCCACTGCATGAAAATGAACGGAAGATGAGGGTCTGCTAAGTAGATCGTGTAGTTTGTCATCATTTTATTATTGTTTTTTTCCAGATCGATCAAATCATTCTTTTGCAGATAGGCCAGAGGTTCTGTCATTTCCGGAGAAAGATCATATATAGCTGCAGTAAATTTATCCAGAAAATCGGAATAAGTGATACTGATAGAGTCCTCATAATCCGCAGCCCCGGAATAGTAATAGACATCATCATAGATGTCTGTATAAAGCGGCACCAGATAGTCTTTTACTGCCTGATGGATCTTTTTGGCATCTTCCGGGGAATAATCTCTTTCATAACCTTCATACTGATATTCTGTAAAAGTGGCATAGCCAAGCTTTTGGGCAATCTGTTTATTGTTTTGAACCAACTCTAAAAACAAAGGCCCGATCTTTTCATTCATCTGGCTGTAGAAGGCATTGACTTTTCGCATGTACTCGTCATAGTTTCCATCATAAGAATTGACCAGATCATCTTCCGAGTATTCTTTACCGTTATATACCATCCGGAACGTGGAGAGCATGGTGTCATATTCACTGGAGATCTCCGTGAAACGATTCAGGTTATCTAAAATCTCTTCGCTGTTGCGCTCTTTTGATTTATAAGCATTTACTTCGAATGTCGGCCCATACGCATCCAGGAGAGCATCCCCGATCCCTTCTGTTTCATACATCTGGATAGTTAGATCCGTCAGAAGAAGATCCAGGTCATCTGCTTCTGCGACCAGATAGGTATATTCGTTATCATAATATTCTTCTGTAACATCCTTCGAATAAAGGATATAGGCAAGCGATGCCATGGTATCCAGATGATTATAGGCAGCCAGGATATCGGCATAGTCTGCCAGTACCTTTTGTGCGTCAGCACCGGAGCTGATTTCCTTTTTCAGCGATTCAATAGAACTGCGGATCGCATCTGTGTCCGGCCGTGAATAGGATAGAGAAGAGAAAGGAATATCTTCTCTGTCGTAAGATATATCTGTCGGAATATCGATCGGTATGGTAGTCGGATCTTCAATTGTCTGCTCGCTGCTGTTTCCAATCAGCAGGATTGCAAGCGGGATCAGTCCGCAGCCGGAAAGCTGCATCAGAAGGGCAGCGGATAAAATAATAGCAATGAAGGATTTCAGTATTTTTTTCATAGTCCTGTTCGCTCCTTTGTCTGTTTACTATATCATATTGCAGCAAAAGATGATAAAATATTCATATCTATAGATTTCTATCTTGAATTGGGGGAAAGGAGAAGGCATATGGCTTTTTTAACAGTTAATTTAAATACGCGCAGTTTGTCTATGCATGCCACGAACGTTTCCATTATTCTTCCGGAAACGAATGATGTTCCGGAACACGGATGGAAAACACTGATGCTTCTGCATGGTGCCGGAGGCAGCAATCTGGAATGGGTTCGCTATTCTTCTATTGAACGTTATGCAGAAAAACGAGGGATTGCAGTGATCATGCCGGAAGGCGGGCTGTCCTTCTACAATGACATGACTTACGGGGAAGATTATAAGACGTTTATTACAGAAGATCTGCGTGCGTTCTGCGCGGCACACTTTAATACCTCTGTGCGCCGTGAGGACAATGTAATCGGTGGTCTTTCTATGGGCGGTGTCGGCAGTATGACGATCGGCCTTGCAAGACCAGATCTGTATAAATCTCTGATCTGCCTATCCGCATCCAACTTCCCGGTTGAGGTTTTTCCAAAACAGTTTAAGAATCCGCCTTGGCCGAATTGGGTCAAGATGATGCGGGCAATCTACGGGGATACCCTTCCGAACTTTGAAGGTACAAAGTTCGATTTCTATCAGCTGGCAAAAGATGCACTGGCGCAGGGGAAAGAACTTCCGTCTATTTTCCATTCCATTGGTGAACAGGAATCGGAGGACTCCCTGAATTCTGCGTATGCCATGAGAGATTTCTTTATGGGATTCGAGGGGAATCCATTCCGTTATAAATTTGTCGGTTATCCGGGCATCCACAACTGGGATTTCTGGGATGCGCATATTGAAGAAGCTCTGGATTATGCAGGATTTACACCGATCCAGTAAGAGAACAATATTTTACAAAAAATGAGGTTTGAGACCGATTGAAAAACAAAAGAGATACGATATAATAATGTCATCTATTGTGGGAATAATTAATAAAGGAGAAGAGTAATTATGAGCATTAAATCTATTCTTGAACCGGAATCACAGGTGCCAATTTATGACGAATGTGACGTTCTCGTAGTTGGCGGCGGATCCGCTGGCCATTCCGCAGCAATCGCAGCAGCAAGAGCTGGCTGCAAAAATGTAATCCTGATGGAACGTTATGGCTATTGTGGCGGCGATGTCACAGGCGGTTACGTCCTTCTTGTTCCTGCACTTTCTTTCTATGGTAAGACTTATGTACAGGGCATTCAGGAAGAGTGGTTCACCAGACTGGAGAAGATCCCTCGTGCCGTTGCAGGACCTCCAATGGAACTTGCAGGCAGCAAAGATCCGGAGATCATCAAAAAGTTTGCCGGCGTCGGCGGCGCTACTATGGGACCAGACCCTAGAGTTATGCATGGCTTTACCGTAGATCCAACCGAAATGAAAATTGAAATGGACAAGATGCTGGATGAGGAAAAAGACCGCATTCGTGTCCTGTATCACAGCTGGGGCTGCAAGCCTATTATGGAAGGCAATGTCTGCAAAGGCGTGTTCTTTGAATCTAAAGAGGGTCGTAAAGCCGTCATGGCAAAAGTCGTGATCGATGCAACCGGTGATGCTGATATCTGCAGACTTTCCGGAGCACCAACTTCTAACTCGATCGATGATGAGTGCCGCTGCGGTTCTTCCGCTCTGGTTTACAGAGTTGGTGGGTTCTCCCGTGCAGCATTCAACGAGTGGTTCCACACTGACAGAGATGGAGCAAAAGAATTCATGCAGGGTCTTGCAAAGATTCACGGCTTCATGGCAGCTATGATCGACGGCCCGACCGATGAGGTCAGCTGGGTCAATAACTGGCAGCCAAACCGTGACTGCTCCAAGATTGTAGACCTGACTGCAACCGAGATGGGAACCAGACTGAAATTACGCGAAGTCATTGATTTTATGAGAAAAGCAAGCCCGGTACTGAAAGATGCATACCTTTATGATATCGCACCACAGACCGGTGTCCGTGGATCCCACAGAATTGTCGGCGAGCATATCATATCCTCTGATGACTGGGCATTCCCGAAAGAGCATGAAGATGTCATCGCATGGCACTGCACCGTGGAAAGCCTCAACGACAATGCACCGATCGAAATTCCTTACCGTTCGATCCTTCCGCAGAAAGTCGACAACCTTCTTGCACCGGGACGTCATATTTCCGCTGATAAGATTGCTATCGACTGTGTCAACCTAGTTCCGCAGTGTGTTGGTACAGGCCAGGCAGCAGGTGTTGCAGCAGCAGTTGCAGTTGCAGACGGAACGACTGCTCATTCGGTAGACATCAAGAAGGTGCAGGATATCCTGGCTGGCGAGCAGAACGTGCCGCTGCCGAGAAATGAGCATACAGATAAGAGCTACACAGAGAACCTGATCGAGCATGAGTATGGTCTGTATACACCAGCAGCTCAGAAAGCAATCGCTGCAAAAGATGCTGCAGGTACATATCGTCACTGGACACTGTCCAAGGGTGCTGCCCTGATGAACGAAGCATCTGAGAACATGAGCGATATTACAGAGAAAGATAAATAATCGCAAAAAAGGTAATCATTGATACCGCAGACTGCCGCACTTTAGAGTGCGGCAGTTTTTTATGCAGAGCAGATTTGAATCTGTACTGCAGGAAAGGTATAATTCATCGTAGATACAGGTTTTCTCATTCGTATAGGAGGTGCCTAAGATGCTTTCTGCTTATATTATGCCGCATGCACCGATTGCCCGGCCGGCAGTGGGACGCGGTGAAGAAAAAAAGATTCAGAGAACACTGGATTCCTATCGCAGTGCATCGCACAAGATCGCGCTGGAAAAACCGGAGACGATCATTATCATCTCTCCGCATAATGTGATGTATCGCGATGCGTTTTATATCTCACCAGGTGAAGTTTATACTGACAGTCTGGTCATGTTCGGTTTTCCACAGGAGCGTGTAAGCCACCCCTATGATATGGAGCTGATCAATGAGATCCTTCTCTTATGTCAGGAGGAAGACCTGCCGGTCAGTCAGGATCCGCTTTATGAAAATGAACCGGATCATGGGACCTGCGTACCACTTTTGTTTATTGATGAACAGTATAAAGACTATCAGGTTGTGCGTCTTTCTCCATCTTTCCTTCCGAACGAAGACTTGCTGAAAATGGGAAGAGTATTGGAGAGGGCCATTGCACATACCGGAAGGAAAGCATCCATTCTGGCAAGTGGTGATCTGTCCCATAAGCTGACAGTTGACGGCCCTTATGGATTCGCTAAAGAGGGGCCGGAGTTTGATCAGATGATCACGCAGCAGATGAAAGATGCAGACTTTGGCAAATTCCTGGAATACGACGCGCGGTTTCTGGATAAGGCGGCTGAGTGCGGCCTGCCGGGATTTATTATCCTGTCCGGTGCGCTGGAGAATGATAAAGTCACGTCGCATTTTCACTCCTATGAAGGGCCATTTGGCGTAGGCTATGCCATTTGCGATTACGACGTAGAAGATTACTGTCCTCGACTGGCACAGATGTCGCTGGAAGCCTATGTGAAAGACCGGAGAGAAATAAAGGTACCGGATGATCTTCCAGCCTGGATGACAAAAGAACGGGCAGGCGTATTTGTCTCGCTACATAAAAAAGGGGAATTAAGAGGATGCATTGGCACGATCTCTGCATGTACAGAAAATGTCGCATCAGAGATTATTGCGTTGGCAATTGAGGCCGGTACCCGCGATCCGCGATTTATGCCAGTATCTGAGAGTGAACTGAAAGATCTGGAATACAGCGTGGATGTGCTCTCAAAGGCAGAGCCGGCTACGATGGAGGATCTGGATGCAAAACGCTATGGCGTGATCGTGACCAGCGGCCATAAAAGGGGACTATTGCTTCCGAATCTGGAAGGTGTAGATACACCTGCAGAGCAGATTGTTATTTCTTTGCAAAAGGCAGGTATTCGTGAAGGAGAACCATATCAGATTGAAAGGTTTACGGTAGAAAGGCATTGCAGATGAAATGTGAGATCTGTCCGCATCACTGCGATATACGGGAAGGAAAGAGCGGAATCTGTCATGCATGGACATTGCAGAATGGTGAACTTACCAGTTTGAATTATGGTAAAGTCACCTCACTCGCCTTAGATCCGATCGAAAAAAAGCCGCTGATGCAGTTTTATCCTGGAAGCCGGATCTTATCGCTTGGCTCCTTTGGATGTAATCTGAACTGTCCATGGTGTCAGAACGACAGCATTTCCAGGGGAGAGGCAGAGTCTGTTTTTCTCTCTCCGGAGGAGATCGTGCAGAAGGCAAAAGAACTTGTGCCGGCGGGAAACATCGGCATCGCTTTTACCTATAACGAGCCAATGATCTGCCCGGATTTTGTTGAGGACACGGCGAAACTGGCACATAGAGAAGGACTGAAAAATGTACTGGTAACAAACGGTATGATCACTGCTAAAGCACATGAATCTTTTTTACCATTTGTTGATGCATATAACATTGATCTGAAGACAGCGTATGCTGGGTCATACCGATCGATCGGAGGAGATTTAGATGCGGTCATTCATACGATCCGTCGAGCGAATGAAAATGCACATGTGGAAGTCACGACGCTGATCGTCCCGGGATTCAATGACACCGAAGAAGAAATGCGCACCATTGCACAGATTGTATCATCGATCGATCCGGAGATCGTTCTGCATGTGACACGTTTCTTTCCGGCAGGCCGGATGAAGTATGTGCCGCCGACGGAAGTGAAAAAGGTATATCATTTCGCAGAAGTTGCAAGAGAATATCTGACGTCAGTTTATACAGGAAACTGCTAACCGTAGAACAGACCAAAATTGAATGATATAATTATAGAAAAGGACCGGAGTTTTTCTTATCATTACAATGAAATAATATCATCAATATCATACTCCGGGGGAAAGTTATGTTAGGAATCGGAATTGATACCGGCGGTACTTGTACCGACGCAGTCATCTATGATCTGGATACGAGAGAAATACTCGCAACCGGAAAAACACAAACAACCAAATCGAATCTGGAAATTGGAATCGGTAAAGTGCTGGAACAGCTGCCGGATGATCTGCTGCATAAAGCAGAAGCCATTGCCCTGTCTACCACGCTTGCGACCAATGCCTGCGTGGAGAATAAGGGAAGCCGTGCAAAGCTCCTTTTGATCGGGGCAGCACCGGAAATGATCGAACGGCTGCAGAAAACTTTATCCGGTTATGGAATCAATGATATTTCCCAGATCGTTGTTCTGGATGCAAAACCGGAAAACCTGTTTTCGGAACCATATGAAACGGATTGGGACGATCTGAAAAAGAACGCTCCGGAATTATTTAATGATTGTGATTCTGTAGGCATCGTGCAGACTTATCCGGATGCGAACGGCGGCCGTTTTGAAATGACCGCACTGCGTCTTTTACAGGAAGAACTGACTATCCCGCTTACGATTGCTTATGACATCTCCCAGGAGACAGATATCCTGAAGGTTTGTGCCAGCACCCTGTTGAACGCCAGACTGATTCCATTGATAGCGGAATTTATGGGCGCTGTGCATCACGTCATGGAAAAACGGAATCTGGAAAATGTTCCGTTGTATATTGTCCGCAGCGATGGATCACTGATGTCGGAGGAAATGGCAAGGACCTGCCCGGTGGAAACCCTTCTTTGCGGTCCGGCGGCCAGTGTGATAGGCGGTTGTGACCTGGCAGGAGAAAAGAATGCCCTCGTAGTGGATATGGGCGGTACCACAACGGACCTTGCATTGATCCGCAACCATGATCCTGCCATGGCAAAAGAAGGCATCATGATCGGTCAGTATAAAACCGCTATCAAAGGACTGGATGCACAGGCGGTATCATTAGGTGGTGACACCGCTGTCCGTTATCGGGATGGGAAATTATTCCTGGATACAGTCCGGGTGATCCCAATTTCCATGTTGGCGGCAGAATGTCCCCATGTTACGACAGATCTGAAAAAACTGGTGGCGGAAAATACGACTCATACCAGATGGATCCATGAATTCTTTGTATTGCAGAAGGATATTGCCGGAAAGCCGGGTTATACGGAGTATGAACAGAAAGTCTGCGAGATCCTGAAAAAAGGACCATTGATCATGCGGGAATTCCTGAGGAAAACAGACGGTGATCTTTATCACATGGGAACTGATCGTCTGGAACAGGAAGGTGTGATCATGCGCAGCGGACTGACACCAACTGATATCATGATCATCAAAGGTGACTTTACAGGCTATAAAGATACCGCAGCAAAGGAAATGATCCGTTTCTTTGCAAGAAATGTGGAAGATGATGAAGCTTCCATTCCGGATCGTATTTACAGCGAGGTTCACAGGAGAATGTATAAGAGCATTGCTTCCTTCGCACTCCGTCATGAGTTTGCAGGAAAAGCAGAGTTTTATACTCCGGAAAACATAGATGTTCTTCTGGATTCCTGTTATGAGCAGGCATGTGCGCGTGTGGATGAAAAAGATATGGAGGACAGCACGGCATTGATGAATCTGATCGTGCCGATGCCGTTGATCGGAATTGGAGCCCCGATCCATGTCTTCTTAGAACATGTTGCACAGCTGTTAGG
>JAZNHY010000217.1:0-8328 GCA_045577235.1 Lachnospiraceae bacterium | reverse complement strand
AGGCATTGCTTCGATGGTATCTCCGATCAGTTATGTGTCAAAAAATTGCCCGCCTGTGTTGATACAGGCAGGCATGGAAGACGAGGTTGTACCATATCAGAGCTCTGTAGATTTTGTAAACCGCGTCAATGCTGTCTGCGGAGATGGCAGGGCAACACTGGAATCGATCCCGGGCGGAAAACACGGGGATCCGGCTTACGAGTCAGAACAGTTAGAAGAAAGCAGATTCGCTTTCCTGGATAGAGTATTAAAATAACAGTACGGCTATTCTTTTAGGATCGGGTTCGCCAGGTTTCTTGGATCAAACGCTTTTCTCAGCTTACGCAGCCAGAGATGATAGTTCATGTAGAGAGGTCCAAGCTGCTGTGTTACAGCATTCAGACAGCCCGGAGTTTCTGCATGGAAATGATGGGCAATATCCGTATCCCTGGATGCCTGCCGAAACTCGGCGACCCCTTTCCCGACTGCCGGATTGGTACGGTCGTACATAAACAACAATTCAATATAGGCAAAGTGGCCATATTCCATCGGCGCGATCTGAAAGTTGTCTGGGGCATCAAAGATCGTGCCGTTTTCTGTGTATTTATAAATGAATTCCGGAACGCTCTTGCCAACTTCAAACATATGGGTAACAGAATCAGCCCCCAATTTGATCGGCATCCAGCCGCCGCCAAGACGCAGAACTCTCTGCAGCATTCCTACCACCATAAAGAAGTCCATGTGACACCGGAACCAGTTTTCCAGATCCGATGCAGCTCGTACGAGGCCGGTCTCTTCTGCAATCTCAAACAGCAGTTTTTCTTCATAGGCCAGTTCTTCTGCGGATTCTGGAGCCAGATAAACTACCAGAGGGATAGGCAGTTCCCTGCGGATCCTTGGCCAAAGTTCATGGAATGCATTTGCAGAATCAGTCATCATGACAGCTAATGTCAGATAGAAAAATTTGGTGACAGAGGCAGCAATTTCCACCTCGCCCATGCGCAGGATCGCCTCACAGGCAGCATCCAGATCCGGGCAGTTGAAAAGATAAACTTGTGTGCTGTCACTATTCTGATAGACCTTGTGGTTAGGGGTGTGTCCTTCCAGGGTGAAATCACGAGGACCACGGCAAGGCAAAATAGCTATCGCTGCTTTGGTGATGACTCCCATTTGTCCATGATTTCCATAAAACCCTCTTAGCAGTCCGCGGATGGATGGGCCGGGACCGTCCGGACAGAACCAGCCTGAGCCTGTCTGCAATGAACCTGTGCGCAAAATCTCGCCTTCCGGGGTAACATATTCCATTCCAAGCAAATAACGGTTGGCCCGGGAAGCGCCGTACATGTTGTGGTTTTCTCCGGCAGTACTGGTAAAGTTGGACAGAACCGAACCGCCCGGACCGACAGCTGCGATCGCATAACTGAACCCCTGCTGCCGTAATTCTGGATAAAGCTGCACATGACGTACGCCAGGTTCTATGACGGCATAGCAGTCTTCAGTATTGATCTCAATGATCTGGTTCATTCGCTTCAGATCGATCAGAAGTGTGCCTCCGCGGTTTGGGTAAGCATCTGCACTGGCACCAGAAACGGTCGTGACAAAACAGATATCGTTCTGATTGCAGATGAGGATAATATCACGCACCTGCTCTGTGGAAGCTGGCATAATGATCGCGTCGGCTGTGTGATATTCAAACGGATATTCCGGCGTGCGGTTGCGGTTTCCGGCGAGGATGTATTCTTTATCGCTGATGTTTTCCGCACCGACAATAGCTTCTAATTGGGTGTATATATCACGGGAAAGGCTCATGCTTCTCCTCCTTCCAGCGCGCTGGCAAGCAGAACGCTCAGATCATAACAAGGCAGTCCGGATTCTTCCTTTGCATCAAGTGCATCCAGGCAAAACGGACAAGCTGTAACGAGTGCCAGGGCATTGCTTTGCGCCGCTTCACGGCGCCGTTCTGCACTTGCCCAGGCCCGGAATTCTTCATCGATCGACTGGGCACCGCAGCAGAATGATTCTTCATTATTTCGCGTCATCTCAATTAGTTCCAAACCAGGAATTGCCTTAAGGACGGCGCGCGGTGCATCGTAAACGCCATGTTCTCCACGCCGCCAGACTTTTGGAGGATCCAGCAATCCATATGGTTTTATCTCTCCATCCCAAGGGACATATTCCTCACTTTGTCTTCCGAGCATACAAGGATCGTGATAGGTGGCAGGTCCATTTAGCGAAACAGGATGCAGCTGCAGTTTACCGTTTGCGATCAGCTCTACGGCCACTTCACTGATATGGCGGACTTCGCAAGGCAGTTCTTCAAAACGCGGATAGCCGTTTCTAAAAGAACCGAAGCATTCTCCACATGCGGTAATGATGGTTTTTACACCCTGTGAGCGGAGCAGTTCGACATTGCGGTGAACAAGCGCCTTAGCTGCTTCTGTTTGTCCGGTGCGCCAGAGAAATGATCCGCAGCACCATTCTTCCTCTCGCAGAAGACGGAAAGGAACCTGGCCTTTTTGCAGGATTTGGATAGCTGCCAGCGCAATTTCTTTATGCTGATAAGATGCTGCACACCCAAGATAAAGAACGGTATCTGCATCTGGCGCTTCTCCGCAGTCTGCAGGGAGCCAGCTGCTGCGTTCTTCATGAGGCAGGCCATAGATGTTGTGTGTATTGGTTACAGCGTCTCCCTTTTTTTTGACGGACTCTGGCAAAGTGCCTTTTTCAGCGCAGTCGGCACGGAGGGCATAGATGGTATCAAGAACATCCATGTCTCTGACGCTTTTGCAGTTGATGTCACAGGCGCCGCAGGCAGTACAAGTATAAAGGAGGTGTTCCAGACCATCTCCATAAGAAACGGTTCCGTTCAGAACTTCCTTTGCATTATTGAGCAGTCCCTGCCCGGAGTAGGCGTCAAATCCATAGTGCTGATAGATAGGACAGATTTCTGCAAAATCCCACCTATGCATTTTATGCGGAAGGATCCACTTGCATTGTCCGCGGTGGTTGCAGGAATCCATGGTATATCGAAAATCAGATAGTTTATTCATTTTTTACACCTTCAAAAACAAAGCTTTCCAGGATTAAAGATTCCCTGAGGATCAAAAACATCTTTCAGTTTTTTCTGTGCTGCAGCGGCAATCGGATCGGCCCCAAATACCAACTGTGAAAGAGCAGTGGTATAAGGACGGTCAAATAATGCGCCGTGTGCAAACAATGCAGCTTCGGCGGCATCTGCCAGCAGGCAGGTCTTTTCTTTTGTTTCTTCTGTGCAGTACAGATCTGTCTCCACCCGGAAAGCGCGGCCCTGCACCTGAGGCTGCAAAGTCAGTCCCAGATCTTTAGTAGGATGGGCAGCAAGCAGTTCAGATAAAGCTGCGGTCAGTTCCGCAGTTTTACTTGGCGGAGCCAGGAAAAGAATATCCCGCAGTGCCCCACGCCGCAGTTTCCAGTAGACCTCATTTCGGTCGCAGTCCTTGATCCTTTGATCTGCCCGGGAACCAAAACCATCCAGATTGCGCGGAGAATAAAGGAATGTCAGACCTTCCTTTGCACACTCGTCACGCAGATAACCAATGTAGATATTAATACGTTCCTCTGGTGAGCGGGCATAACCGCTGATCCTGCAAAGAAGCGTCCATGGAGCGGCCTTCGTTCGCAGGGTTTCTTCTTCGGAAGGATCCTTGGCAAAGGCAGCAGCAAAATTCACATTGTTCAGGATCAGACAATCATCCGGAATACGATGGAATAATAGTTTCGATGCCAGATGGACCAGAGATGCCAGGTCATCGGACTCGATAAATGTCAGAACAGAATCGGCCGGAGCGACCTCTGCCTTCAGAGTAGCCCAAGTGACAAGTCCCATAGTGCCCTGAGCGCCGCAAAGAAAACGGGCAAAGTCCACAGAGCCAGGACCCCAAGGGTTGACCATGTCTGCTGCGGATTCCTCATAAGGAGCAGGTCCGGCAGCAGAGCCGGTACGGAACAGCTCCCCGGTGCCATAGACCACCTCCGTTGTCAGGAGAGGATCCGTATAGTCATATTGATATTTCGGAACCAGAACCGCTTCCCGTTCCAGCATACTGGCTACTACAGACTTTCCTGCCCGCGGCAGGAACGGATGATTGGCACGCAGGCCTTGTTCTGCCAGTGCAGGAAGAAGTGTTCCAAAAGTTACGCCTGCCTCCACGCGCGCATAACGGTCGTGACTGCTGATCTTCAGAATACGGTTCATTTTTTCAAAGCTGATTGACTCGGCCAGAGGGTTTACCGAACCTCCATGCAGATGTGGCTCCTTTGAGCTGCATGGAACCAGCGCTTTGCCCTGCGATGCGGCATGGCGAACAATATCACAAACCTCTTGTGTGTTTTGAGGTAAAAACATAAATGCACTTCCTTTCCGCCGTTTTACGGCAGGATCACATCTTGTGAAAGCAATGCTTCTTTGAGCTGCGGATATGGAAGATCTCTGACAGAACATCCTTTCTGAACGGCCAGTGCTGCTGCAGTACCGGCTGCCTGTCCAAAGCAGAAGCAGTGCGGCACCAGGTTAAACAGAGAATTGGCCTCATCGTCGGAAGAAAAAGCACGGCATGCTACCAGCAGGCCTTCCGTTTCTTTTGGAACCAGTGCTCCGAAAGGAACATAGACAACCGGATAGGTATAGCCTTTTTCTCCCAGATCGTTGTTCGGGAAGATAGCGATCGTATCTTCAAAAGGTTCTTTCCGCAGCATGTTTTCTTCCCGGAGAGAGGCTTCTCCGATCAGCCGAAGTCCACCTGTCGTGCCGATCTGCGGGCAGGTCAGCATGATATAACTTTTTTCAAAGCCTGGGGCTTTGCCCCGTAAAAGTTCCCAGGTCTTTACAGCACGATCTCTGCCGGATACATCCATACGGGTCATTTCTTCTACATCGGTCTGGCAATTGGTAATGAAATGTGGATGCAGCCAGGCGACATGCTCCTGGTTTTTCAGCATGCCGCGGAAGAAAGAGACATACAGGCCGTTATCGTGAAGTTCATTTTTCAGGGCAATGGCATCATCCGGCCGGGAGCTGACAAAACGGTCATACGCGCGGAATTCCACGCCGCCGATCCAGAAACCGAAGCACAGATGCTTGATCCGCAGGTTGAAATCGATGTTATCTTCGTAGGCTGTGTTGGATCTTGGGATCAGATCTCCGTCGCCGGTACTGTCAATGACAACCTTGCCCAAAACGGCACGTCTGCCGGTCTTGCTTTCAAAGATGATTCCTTTTACAGTATTGCCTTCCATGATCACATCCGTGACCCAGGAATGCAGATAAAGCTTAACGCCGGCTTCCATGACCATCCGGTTCATTTCGTTTTTGGCGATCTCCGGGTCCCAGATAGCTGAGTAGACAATGCAGGTTTCCCCGTTTTTGTTTTTTCGGACGAAAAAGTGCTGGAAACTGCTGTCCTGATAGAATTTCAATACAGAAGGATCAGTAGAACCCCAATCTGCCTCCAGTGGCCGGAAGGCCGCGCCCTGGTTATCTAGACGGGTGATCAGTTCCTCCAGAATACCGCCGATATAGCGGTTGCCGTCGGTATCACTTAAGTGCGGTATGATATTGACCAGTCCGCCGGTGCTCATTCCACCCAGATGACCATAACGTTCCAGCAGTACGGTTCTTGCGCCAGTGCGCGCTGCAGCCACTGCAGCAGCAAAGCCGCCCGGACCGCCGCCGACTACAATAACATCCGCCTCGCTGATGACTTCTACTTCACGGGCTGCTTCCTGAATGGTTTTTACACCAGGAATAAATCTTTTATCGCTTTCCGGAGCATCCGGAATGATATACCGCGCCATCCCGGTAGGGCCGTGGTACCTTAATCTTTCTTCTTTCCCCATAAATAATACCCTTCTTCCTTTTTTCTCGTCGGATGTGTCGGCACTTGATGTTCGCGTTGTTCCAACCTCGATGTGCGCTGTTCCAACCTCGATGCGCGTTGTTCCAACCTCGATGCGCGCTGTTCCAACCTCGGTGCGCGCGTTTTCAGATGTGATGCGTGCACTGTTTTCAAGTCAGACATGCGCAGTCAAGGCCTTGTCTTGTAAAAAAAGTATAGCAGAAAACCCTTTGTGATTCAATTTCCCCTGTGCGCCTCGGGACTATGCCTGCGTGCCTCAGTTCTACGTCTGCGTGCCTCGGTTTTTCGCGCCTGCGCGCCTCAGTTCTACGTCGGCGTGCCTCAGGGCTATGCCTGCGTGCCTCAGGTCTACGCCCTCGCTGCGCTACACATCGGGTTTCCGTCTCTCCGGAATCTAAAATCAGAGGAAAAGTCGGGCCTATTTGCGAAGATTGTCCGCCAGGCCCGAAAAAACGAAAACACATTGGGCCCAAGGAGCAAAGCCTTGATTTAGGCCCGACAAAAATACGAAGTATTCGGGCCCAGACGCAGATTGCTTCTGAAAGGGCCCAAAAAGACGGTTGAAATTCGGGCCTGGCGAAGCTTATTTCTCCTCAGGATCCAAAAAGACAGAAAATATTCGGGCCTCAGAGAAAGATTATTCCCACAGGCCCAAAGAGAAAACGGAAAGTCGGGCCTGAGAATTAAAAAGTCTCCAGCAGGCCCGAAAAAATGGCCACTCGCCATGCCAAGGGGGGACGCGCCATGCGATCGGCCACTCGCCATGCCAAGGGGGATGCGCCATGCGATCGGCCGTTTGCCATGCCAAGGAGAGCGTTTCGCGCAAGCGGGGGTTGTCAGGCAAGTCAGCGGCAACCATGCCAAGGGGGCATCCAAATGTTATTATCTATATGATATAATGCTTTCGGAGTAGTTAAAGCAATTAGCGACAAAGCACAATGATTGAGATGATCATCATAATCATAGTACAGGCAGCCCTGTGGATCTGGTTTCTGGGCTGCGTCCTCACATATCGGTTTGGCAGACATCTGCTGGTAGAAGGCATGGGGATCAAAAGCGCGGAATTCCTTATGCTTTGTATTTATAGTGCCGCGCTCATTTCCTATTACCTGATCCGTCCGGTCGGGAAATGGATCTTATTGGGCGTGCTGATCCTTTGGTTCATCGTCCAGTTTTTCTGTCATTGGCGCTATACCATTTTCGGAGCGAGTCAAAAGAAGCTGAAGGGCTATAATGACTGTTTCCGCGGGACGGTCCGGATCTGGCCTGCAAGCGAGCGGCGCCTTGTTCCGGATCTGTATCATATGATCCTGCACCTTCTGATCCTGCTGAATATCCTTTTTCTATGTCTGTTCGGATTCTGGGATTCCACCATGCCGCGCTATAAATATGTGCCCGCATCGGTGCATCAGGTGGAAGGGCGTCAGGGGATCTGCACCGATGGCGAATATTACTGGGTCAGCGGGTCGGCTACGCTGACAAAATATGACAGCAATTGGAATGTCGTAGCGGAGAATAACGAGCCACTGAAAGGCTATCAATGGAAAGTCAATCACATCAGTGATATTGCTGTTTATCAGAATGATCTGTATCTGGGTGTGGAGTTATTTGTGGAAGGGGAGGCTGACAATATCCAGGTTGCGGTCTATGATGCTGATACATTGGAACGTAAGTATATCTTTCCGCTCAATGCAGAGAGCGGACAGACAGAATGCTCCGGCATTGCCATCGATCCGGACAGCCGAACCGTTTATCTGTCCTCGTGGGCGGATGATGCTTCCGGCAGCTTCCTGTATATGTATGATCTGGATACAGGCGATTATAAAGGGAAACTTCAGATGGAGCCCGCCCTGAGATCGATTCAGGGCGTGGCATATCATGACGGAAAGTTGTATGTCACCTGTGATGATGGAGAAGCGGGTAATGAAGAGCCGGATCATCTGTACCGCCTGGATATAAACAAAGACCAGACTTTGGCAACAGCCGTTTTAGAACGTGCGTTTACTGATGTTATGGAACAGGGCGAGATCGAAGGGCTGAGTTTTGATGAAGAGCATGGACAGCTTTTGGTCTTATATAACCGCGGCGCCATCATAGCTGACGGACGGATCGCCGGTTTTCGTGAAGGATACACAGAGGAAGTCCGCGAGGTTTTTGTGTATGATATGAAATGAACCGTGAAAACAAGACCACGAAAAGATGCTTGAGGGAGCTTCCGTCGTTACCGACAGAAGCGGGGCTGTGCAAAACAACACAGCCCCGCTCTTTTTATCATTATTGTCCGTAATCAGTTTTTTTTGTAGAATTCGTGGCTGACTTCATCCATAACTCTGTTAACGGTTGCTTTCTTCCACTGCATAAATTCATCCGTCGGATCCGGAATGATGAAGTGTACCTGGAAAGCAAATCCGCCGCCAGGAGCGTACTTGTTGGCAACATCCCAAACGATCTCACG
>JAZNHY010000216.1:0-4985 GCA_045577235.1 Lachnospiraceae bacterium | reverse complement strand
AATGGACTGTGACCACCTGCTTCGCAGATACCGAGTCTACACAGATCCTCGGTCTCATGACCGAAGCGAAGTCATTCGAATCGCTGTATGAGAACGCGGCCGTTACAGGCTGCAGGACCTTCCTGCCGCTCAAGGCAGCATAAAAAGCCATCATCACAGTCACGCATAATATGAGAGATACCTGCCGGAGGCAATAAATCCGGCAGGGATCTTTCGTATGTGATTGTTGAAACAAGAATTACCGCATCAGTTCCAAATTATTTACTATATACACATCTTCCGGTTTTTTCGGCAATGACAGTTTCGGCAGTAAGAGTTTATCCGGATGCAAGGGCTGTTTTCCTGACTTACACACCTCTAATTATTGCTTTGTGAGATAAAGGACTTCCGAAAAACGACTCGAAATCTCTTTGTTTTCAGTTAAGCCTATGTTTCGGGTTCGACTCTTTCATATCGCTCCACGAAAAAAGCCCCCGTTGGGGGCATTTTTGTGGAGCAGGTGAACAGAATCGTTTTTGTAGGTTCCAGTGTTTTCAACGGGTTCAGTGGTTCAGTTAAAGTTTTTCTCCAATTTTTTGCTTGGTTTCCTCCAAGCTTTTGCAATTATTCTTCATCTTCTATTAACTTTAGCTGAATAAAAATGTTGTTCACAATGCTCTCGAGGTATTCCTGTTGGTCTTCTGATGCTTTATAAACGCTTCTTCCACACCGCAGAATATGAAATCATCATTCCGGGCAGCGCGTTCACAGAGCCTCCTGAAATGATCCCAGTTGGATGTCTCTGTTCCGAAATCCAGCTCATATCCGTGAGCAAAGAGCAGGAAAAGAGAATCCTCTTCAGTTTCGTGCGCGGCGAACTTATCTACCAGATCAAAGGCATCTTTCTGAAAGTGCCAACAGTTCATAGGTGTCTGGTATGGATCCTCAGGGAAACGAAAGTCTGTTGCCCTTTTGACGCTGCGCGCGTACAGGATCCCCCGCTTTTTCAGGATTTCCTTGCAGTAGCGGTTTTTCAGACCATATGGAAAAACCAGACCACGTATCTTCCTTCCAAAAAGGTTTTCCAGAGCATCCAGATCTCCGCATATCTCATTCTCCGTTGCTTTCTTCCCAAGGAAAGGCATCCTGCTGTGACTCGCGGTATGTGAGGCGATCTCAAATCCCTCATACACCTGCAGCAATTCATCTTTTGGGATACGGTGATGCGGCGCATATTTGAACAAATGGAAACTGTCCGTGTTGAATTTTCGGGTCGGTATCTCCCACATTCCCAGGTTTCCTATCCTGCCTATTTCCGTCTGCTCTCCGAACAGACCGGAATTCAGGTTGAAGGTGGCCTTCAACCCAAACTCCTTCAGTATGGAAACGATATTCTTGTCCTGCTCCAGACCGTCATCGATGCTGATAGTAAAATACTTGGTGCCCATGTTGCCTCCTCAGTCATCAGAAACTGAAGCAGATCCCTTCGACGCCAGCGCATCCTTCGTCCCTTGCAATAAAGGCTGTGTAGGCGGCATCCTGCTTAAAGCTTCCGCTCTTCTCGTCATACCATCCCAGATCATTGCGGTTGACCTTAAGCTCGACAGTTTTTGCTTCACCGGCTTTAAGAAAGACCTTTGTAAATCCGGCAAGCGTGCGCACCGGACGATCTACTTCACTGTCTGTAAAGGCGATATAGACCTGCGGAACATCTGCACCATCGCGATCGCCGGTGTTCTTTACTGTAACGGAGAAGATCGCTTCATCACCTTCCACACTGACCAGCTTACTGTCAGAGAGCTCGAAGCCGGTATAGGAAAGACCATAACCGTAGCGGAAGTCAAAGCCGCCATTATCACGGTCGATCTTTTGATAGCCATGCCAGTAACCATAGTATTGCTGCTTGGTGTTCCATTTCACTTTTGGATACTGATTCTCATGCTGAGCGACTGCAAAAGGCAGTCTGCCGGAAGGGTTAACCTTACCGAAGAGAATATCTGCCAAGGCAGAACCTCCCTCCATGCCCGGGTAGTAAGCATAAAGAATTGCTTTTACTTCATCCTTCCAGCTGTGAGCCATGATGACGTTGCCACCCATGATGACAACAGCAGTGTTCTTATTCTCCCCTGCCACTGTGTGGATCATAGACAGATCTTTCTTATGGAGCTCCAGACTTTCACGGTCTCCGCCCATGATGAAGCCAAACTCACCCTCATCTCCATGATTCATGCCGCACACGATCACTACAGCGTCTGCCGAGCGAATCTCGTCGATCCTGGAAAGCACATCCTTCGTACGGATGAATGTCGCAGCTGTTCCTGCGTAATCCTGTTCTACAGCCTGACGCAGTGTCTTAACATAAGGCGGGCGTACCTTGCTTGAACCATGGTCGCCTATGTTCTCCACCTCAGCCAGATCGCCGACAAATACTATCTTATTCCTTGTGGACAGTGGCAGTATGCCTCCGTCGTTTTTTACCAGAGTGATAGATTCCTCTGCCACTCTCCGCGCCAGCGCGATATGCTCCGGACATGCAATAACTGTGTTGTCATACTGCGGGCCATCTTTCCGTGCTTCCTGGAAAGCCAGAGATGTACGGACCACACGCAGGCATGCTTCATCGATCATCTCCATGGTGATCTTGCCCTGTTCAAGTGCTTTTCTGATCTTTCCCGGCTTATACCTGTTCTGCACATGCATTTCGACATCGCAGCCACCGGATATGCCGCCGGCTGTATCCTTCACGCCGAACATGAAGTCACTTATCACAAATCCATCAAAATTCCACTCTTTCTTCAGTACATCCCTGAGAAGGTAAGCATTGTGTCCGCACTTTTCACCCTGATAAGCATTGTAGGCGTTCATGACTGACGCGCAGCCGTGATCAAAGACCTTCTTAAAATGAGGCAGATAAACCTCACGCTCTGTACGCTTATCGGAATCCACATTGGCTTTGAAGCGTGAACGCTCCATGGAATTGAAGGCATAGTGCTTGGAACATGCGATGACATTCTCTTCCTGGATGCCTTCCATCAGCGCGACCGCCATCTCGCCCATGTGGTAACTGTCTTCACCATAGCATTCCTGGCTGCGCCCGGCTCCGGGATTATAAGGAACGTTCATACAGACGCCGCCAAAGTAGTTTCCGCCGTTTCCTAATACTTCCTTGCCTATGACACGGCCGACTTCGTATTCAAGTTCCCTGTTGAAGGTCGCTCCACGGGCCATGGTGACCGGAAAGCAAGTGGAACTGGTGCACACTACACCTCGCGGTCCGTCGCAGAACTCCAGCATTTCTACGCCCAGACGCTCACAGCCTGAGAAAGGATAAGGATGCATATTATAATTGCCTCCGACAAAAGAATTAAGCAATGTGCTGTGCCCGCACATCATCTGAACTTTTTCATCAAATGTCATCTGGCTGACGATTTCCTGTGCCTTCTCTGTAAAGGAGAGCCGGTATTCTCTGGTGCATTTCATGATACTTACCTCCATGATTAATTCTTGCAGATCCTTATTACTGACAGAATCATAAACAAAACGATGTAGAGTGTATATCAAATAAATTATATTTCTGTCATTTTTCTTTTGCTGTTTTGTTAAACAGCTATATAATTAATATCATTGGAAAACAGGAGGGAGATCATCATATGGATGATAATCAAAATCTGGAGCAGTACCGCTTTCAGCTCTCAGAAAATGAAACTCAGCACCATTCCTACACGGATGAACAAACATTTTTTCTCCTGATCCGCAATTGCGATGTTGACAGCATTTTTGATTACTACGATCATTTCCCCAGAGAGCTTATAGGCCAGATGGCCATCGACCCGGTCAAGCAGCAGGAGTATTTTACAGTGCTTAGCATTTCTTTAATGGTTCGAGCTGCAATTGACGCAGGGCTCGATCCATATGAGGGATACAATCTCAACGACATATATCTGCAGCGGACATCGATGGCACGTTCCATTTCTGAATATGAATCCATTCTCCGGGAAAGTATTCACTCTATTGTTGAAAAACTGAAAAGACATCGCTCCGTTCATACAAAGTCCATTTATGTCAAAAGGGCCAGAGAATATGTAAGCAAGCATATCAGCAAGCAATTCTCACTTGCCGATATTGCGAACTATGTAGGAATCTCTCCTTCAAGACTATCTGTTTTGTTTTCTGAGACAGAACATCAGACGCTTCGGGATTATATTTTGGAGCAGCGGATCAATACAGCCAAGGAAATGCTGCGCCACACCGACTATCCCATCTCCGCCATTGCCAACTACCTTTGCTTTTCTTCACATAGCCACTTCAGCGCTGTGTTTAAAAAGCGGATCAAAATGACACCCAGGGAGTACCGGGAAGAATACTATTCGGAATAGAATCTAACCTGTTTCATGCGAAAGACTTCAGGCCAAATGCAGCAATTCATTCCATAAAAATACAGGTGAAGGGAATATCCCGCTGTCAAGGAGCTTCGCCCGCTGCACGGCGCCTGCAGCGTCCTTGACAGCGGTTTTCCGGGTGTCGCTTTCAGCTTACACCCGCATTCGAACCCTTTCGCTTTTGTTAAGCTTACGTCGAGGGTTCGACTCCCAACCGTCTTGTTCCAACGAAAAAGAGGTGGCTCTACCACCTCTTTTTCATTGGAGCAGGTGAACAAATTGCATTTTCTGTGTCCCAGTATTTTCAACAAGTCAGGCCTTTTATTTTACGATTCCTCCAGAAATCGGCTTCAAATCCTCCAATTGCCTGAGATATGCAAAACTACTTTGCCTCTTTGATCCATTCCTGTATCAAAGGCAACGGAATATTGATGAGCCAGTCCTGATTCCGGTATCCTGACATTGAGAATCTCCATCCGGTTAGTTCCGGATTATTCTCTATAACTGTTTTGAGGCTTTTAGATCTGAGATTCTCTTCTGCCTTAACTTCTATAGGGTGAACTTCTTCCTTCTGAATAACAAAGTCTATCTCCATCGTAGAATTCGCATTTGTATAATAATACGGAA
>JAZNHY010000215.1:0-3321 GCA_045577235.1 Lachnospiraceae bacterium | reverse complement strand
TACAGAACTTCCTTCGTTCATTATCAAAAGGCTTCCGGTCCGTTTCATCTATGATAACAACTATTTTGATGCATTGTTCCAGGGAATTCCGGTCGGCGGCTATACACAGATCGTAGAGAAACTTCTGGATGGAACTGAGGTGCGTCTCTCTACGGATTATCTGGAAGAAGTCAAAAAAGCAAAAGCGCAGGGATGTGAAAATCCGGAAACGCTGGGTCTTGCAAAAAAAGTTGTCTATACCGGACCAATCGATGCATACTTTGACTATTCATTAGGGACGCTGCAGTATCGGCGTGTGGAATTTGAAGAAGAAACGCTGGATGTGGATAATTACCAGGGAAATGCCGTGGTCAATTATACGGATGCGGAAACACCGTTTACCCGGATCATTGAGCACAAGCATTTTGAGTTCGCCCACAGATATCACGCAGATGGTTCCCTGCTGACACCGGAAGAAGAGGCAGCAGATCCAAAGACGATCATTTACCGCGAGTATTCCGTGGAATGGAAGATTGGTGATGAGCCGTATTATCCGGTCAATGATGATGCGAATAACGCTCTTTATGCCAAATATAAAGCGCTGGCAGACCAGGAGAAAAACGTGATCTTTGGCGGACGTCTGGGTGAGTACAAGTACTACGATATGGATGTTGTGATTAAAGTGGCGTTAGAGAAAGTGCAGGAAGTTATTTCTGCAGGTTGACCAGATCTTCAAAGAAATCCGGGTAAGATTTTGTGACGAGTTCTGCGTTGTTGACCTGCACCGGCATCTCGCTGATGCAGCTGGCGATAGCACTCATCATGGCAATCCGGTGGTCATGACAGGATGTGACTTTTCCGCCCTTCAGAAAGTGTTTTCGGTTTTTGACCGGATCATCCGCTGACGGACCGGAGATAATCAGACCATCTTTGAATTCCCGGATATCAGCACCCAATTCTTTTAAACTGTCACGAACCGATTTTAAGCGGTCAGATTCGATTTCTCGTAATCTGGCCGCATTTCTTATGATAGTCATTCCGGTAGCTTTGCAGGCAAGAAGGGCAATAGCAGGAACCAGAGACGGGATGTCTGCTGCATCGACACGGATGCCGTGCAGATTGCCGCCCATTACAGTGATAGAGTCATGGTTAGGCAAGATGGACCGGTATTCGCCGTATTGACGGTAGATATCGATCTTGGCTCCGAATTCCCTGAGAATATCCAGAATTTTGGCATCGTACTGCAGAGAATCAATGTTCATATTCGGGCAGACAATAGGGCCGCTGGTCAGGGCACCGGCACAAAGCCAATAGCCGGCCATAGACCAGTCTTTTTCCATGACCGGATGCTCCGGCAGGACGTAGGATTGATTGCCGCCAACTTTGAATACATAAGTGATGTCCCCTTTGCCTTTTTCCATAGAAAACTTAATACCGCATGCTTTCAGGACATCGATGGTCATCTGAATATAGTTGATATGGGCGATCTCTCCCTGAATGATGAAAGTGCTGGTGATGGAAAGGAGAGGTGCAGCCATCAAAAGACCGGAGATAAACTGCGGGGAAACATCCCCCGGAATAATATAGGTGCCTCCGGTCAGCCGGCCTGAGATGGTGATCGTGCCATCTTCTTTTTCTTCGTGCCGGATCCCATGCACCTTTAATGCTTTATAAAGCGCTTTAGAAGATTTTTCAGTCAGAAAACTGCCGGCATGAAATTCACAGGTTTTGCCAAGTGCAGCTGCAACCGGCAGGATCAGTTTATAAGTAGAACGGCTGTCACCGCAGTCCAGATAGCAGATTTCTCTGCCAATCACCGGACCGCGTTCCGTTTTACCAAGTCCTAATCCCTCTATACAGCGGATCGTGGAAACAATATCCCGGGAAATGTTTTTTAATTGAATCACATCAGTCTCGCCTGCCAGTGCCTGAGCAATGAGCCACCGGTGGGCGAGATCTTTGGATTCCGGGATGTCGACGCTGCCGCCGAATTTTTTATTCGGGATTGTTACGTTCATTTTTATCTCTTTTTCAGAGGGACATACTTGGCATGTTTGACGACGTTCTTGTAAGCAGGACGGATGATCTTTCCGCCGGAGACAAGTTCCTCGATCCGGTGAGCAGACCAGCCTGCCATACGAGCGATAGCAAAGAGCGGAGTAAAAAGCTCTTCCGGGAGACCCAGAAGACGATAAAGCAGTCCGGAGTAAAAGTCCACATTGACGGAAATGTCAGCACGGTACATAGTCCGGTTGTTGGCTATTGCCAGCGGAGCCAGTTTTTCAACTTTTTGATAGAAATCGAAATCAGCCTGTGCGCCTTTTTCTTTGGCAAGCTGTCCGACAAATTTTTTCAGGATCACGGCACGCGGGTCAGAAATAGAGTAGACTGCGTGGCCGACGCCGTATAAGAGTCCCTGTTTGTCATAGGCTTTTCCACGAAGGATCTTATTCAGATAACGGGAGATCTCTTCATCATCATTCCAGTCTTTGACATGTTTCTGAATATCATCCATCATGCCGACCACACGGATATTTGCACCGCCGTGGCGCGGTCCTTTCAGAGAAGCAAGAGAAGCGCTCATAGCGGAATACGTATCAGTCAGTGTGGATGTGACGACACGGTTGGTAAAGGTGGAGTTGTTACCACCACCATGGTCAGCGTGCAGGACCAGACAAAGGTCTAATACGCGTGCTTCAAATTTAGTAAATTTACTGTCGTCACGAAGCAGATGCAGGATGGTCTCCGCTGTTCCCATGGAAGGATCCGGCTGATGGATGACCAGGCTTTCGCCTTCTTTATAATGCTCATAATCAAAATACACATAAACCGCCAGAAGGGGGGTAATGGCAATCAGCTGAATGCACTGTCTCAGTACGTTATCGATAGAAACATCATCTGCATGATTGTCATAGGAATACAGTGTCAGAATACTTCTGGAAAGCGTATTCATCATATCCTTGCTAGGTGCTTTCATAATAACGTCACGGACAAAGTTTGTCGGAAGCGTACGATAGGAAGCAAGGGTTTTGCTGAATTGATTTAATTCTTTCACCGTTGGCAGCTTGCCAAAGATCAGAAGATAAGCAGTTTCCTCAAATCCGAAGCGTCTTTCTTTTGTAAAGGATGTCACAAGATCTTCCAGGTTGTAGCCGCGGTAATAAAGCTTGCCCGGGCAAGGAACCAGTTCGTCATCATCGATCGTATAGGATTTAACTTCTGCAATCTCCGTCAGTCCGGTCAGAACACCTCGTCCGCTGATGTCACGCAGTCCGCGTTTGACGTTGTATCTCAGATAGAGTGTCGGAAGTCGGAGGCCAAGCGGTCTTAGGAAGACAACAG
>JAZNHY010000214.1:0-23726 GCA_045577235.1 Lachnospiraceae bacterium | reverse complement strand
AAAAAAGTCCTGGAAGAGGAGGGCATTCAATTATGATAAATAAAAGCATTCGATTATATCAGGCGATCACAGATATAGATGACTCGATCATTGAGGAAGCGCAGCATAATAACACAGCGCAAAAAACACGTAAAGTGTTCTATGTTGCTGTGATTGCAGCTGCAGCTGCAGCCTGCGTAATTCTTGTTGGAGTATTACTTTATAGCGGTGCTATAGGAGGTGCCAGAGGCGGCGGCTCTTTGGCCGGTGGCGGTGAAATCTCGGAAGATATAGAAGAGAGGGATTACAGCCCGATTGCTTATAAAGATCTTGCACTGCCAAAAGCAAACGTAATTCCGGGAGGAGGGGACATGACCTATGGCAGTGGCGGCGCTTCGGCAGACATTGGCACTTTTGATGAGTGGCTCCTTTCCGGGGATGGGATTTCAACTTCCTGCTGTGGGATCCTGGAAGGAAAGATCCTGCAGATTTATCCGAAGGAGTACGCTGTTGATTTCTACGATGATAAATTTGGGGAAGTCCAGCTTTTCCATGGGAAAGCATATTCTGTCGTTTACGAAATGGAAATCGAAAAAGTATGGTATGGAGATGATTTTGCAGCAGGCCAGACGCTTCTTGTAGAAGATGAATACTTTCAGCTGGATCCCCTTGCATCACTGATAGAAGGACGCACCTATGTGATCCCGATCTACGAAGCGGGTGACCAAATAGGAGAAGCTGTTTATTCTGTGCATGAACTTGCACCTGGGGACTTTACCCGCGACAGCATCTACAGTACTGTATACCCATACCACCCGCAGATCACAAAGACAGAAGATGGAAACTATCTTGTGACAAGCGATTGGCAGACCCTTACGACAGACCCTTGCAGAGAAATCATTGCAGATGAGGATGATTTTGAACCATATTATCAGGATAAACTCCGTTTGGTTTACGGCGATGACTTTGCAGAACGGCTTCACTTGCTCGTGCAGGAACAGCTGGGAGAGGAATAATGAAAAAGAAAACAAAGACCTTAATTATTATTGCAGTCGCCGCCGTGATCATCGTTGTCGGGATCATCGTCGTGCTTTCTTTAAGAAAGGGCAGTCAGACGAGTCCTGGTATCAGTTACCCGAAAGGGATAAAAACTGTAACAGCCACATATCCGGAGGCTTTTTCCCAAACCATGGATGCGCAGGAATTCCTGGAAGGAACATCCTACATGGAATGGATGGATTCATATCGGGAGAAACTGTCAAAATCGATCAGTATTCAGCAGGAGTTGAATCACTACTACACCTCGATCATTCCGTGCCTGTTGATAGCAGAAGACGAGAATACCGTCTGCTCGCCACTTAATACTTATATCGCTTTCTCCCTGTTAGCTGAGGTCTCCGGCGGAGATACCCGCAGGCAGATCCTGGATATGCTTGGCGCATCAGATATCGAGACACTGCGCGAAAATGTATCTGTTCTCTGGGAGAGCAACTATATAGATACGCCAGTCCTCAAAAGTGTTCTGGCAAATTCTTTGTGGTTGAATAATGAGATAAACTACAAAGAAGATGTATTGAACAGGCTGGCAGAACAATACTATGCGTCCTCGTTCAGCGGCACGCCAGGCTCTCAGGAAATGAATGAAGCGCTGCAGAAATGGACGGATGATAATACCGGCGGTCTTTTATCCGAATACACAAAGGAGATGTCAATTGATCCACGAACGGTGCTTGAGATTTTATCTACCATTTATTTCAAGGCTATGTGGGTGGAAGATTTCCAGGAGAACCGCAATACTCGGGAAGTGTTCCATGGAACAACCGGGGATACGATGGTAGATATGATGCATCAGGATGATATGTTGAATGTTTATCATTCTGATCAGTTCACTGCTGTTGGTATTTCGTTAATGAACAGCGGTTCTATGTATTTTCTGCTGCCGGATGAAGATGTTGATGTGGATCAACTCGCCAGTGATCCAAACATTATAAAAGTTGTCCAATATGACTTAGAAGATGAAAACTGGACATATCCGATTGTTCATCTTTCCCTTCCGAAATTCAAGGTGTCAGGTAAGATTGATTTGATTGATGCAGTTCGATCACTCGGCGTAACAGATGCGCTTGATCATACAATTGCGGACTTCACCCCATTAACAACAGACAGGGATGATATTTACCTTAGCAAAGCAGAGCACGCTGCCATGATCGAAATCGATGAGCATGGTGTGACCGGTGCTGCCTATACGGAACTTGCGCTGGCTGGAGCCGGAATGCCTGAGGATGAAATAGATTTTGTGGTTGATCGGCCGTTCATGTTCATTGTTACCGGGAGAGATAACTCCATTCTCTTTTCCGGCATTGTGAGGAATCCTTAATACACCATATTGAAGGCTTGCAATTGTCGCTGGATTAATTATTTCCAGTACTTAACGGCAGAAAACCGGGCGGAAAACCGCCCGGTTTTATTATCGGTTTATAAACTTATCAGTCTTGGAAACCTTCCGGATCAGAAGGAAGGAGACAATAAACAGGATCACGACAAAGACAATAAAGACCCAGTTAAGGGAGACCGTCTCTTTTGTCGCAATATAATCATAGGTTCCGTGAAGCAGGCCCGGAATGACGACTGCCAGTACACTGAATAGCGTACATAGTTCTTTCTGGTGACTGAGGCTGTATCTTTTAGCCAATGCATAAAAGACGCCCATAAAGACTCCGAAACATGCGTGCCCCGGAATGGCAGTTACTGCTCTCACGATGGCTGTCGCAAATCCATAGGAGAGGACATAACTGATATTCTCCCAGATGGCAAAACCTAAAGAAACAAATACAGCGTATACAACACCGTCATACTGACAGTTAAACTCCGGAGAACGCCAGCTTCTTCTGCGCAGCATAAAGTACTTGGCACCTTCCTCGGAAAAAGCAACGATAATAAAATACAGAATGATATTGTACGCAGCGGATGAGGTGCTGACCGTAATGTTCAACAGGAGAGAGAGTACCCTTTCTGCGACCAGGGCGATTAAGGACGAAAGAACTCCGCCTATCACCAGTCTCCACAGCATGGCAGGACTTTCTTTCTCCAGATGATCCGCTTTGTAGACATAAATCATCAGCCCGATTGCAGGAATCACTGCTGCTAAGATCAGGATGATGTTGTATGTCATGATTGGCTGAAGAAGATAGTAAAACATATATCAGGACCCCTTTCTGTGATGATATAACAGGCCGCCGCCTAAAGCGGTTCCCAGTGCCGCTGCAATAAGAAGGATCCAGAGCAGCAGGGAATTGTCGTCAGCAGTTTTTGGAATAATTGGAGGTTCCGAAGGAAGCAGTGTCAGAACTGCTCCACTGAAGGCTGGTCAGATCAGCAATATCTTCCGTCCGTACATCTGCAGGAATAGCCAGCTCTCCCTCTGCATAGTTTCCCTTTGCAAGCATTGCAGGGATATCTTCTGCCCAGCTGTATTCAGCTGATTGCGCAAAGACGGCACCCTGCGGCGTGCCGGAAACCAGTACTAAAAACAGGATGACAAATACAGAAGCGAATCGTTTTCCCAGTCTTTTCATTGTGAAAAATCCTTTTCTGATCTTACTTGAATCTATTCTATTTTTACTTCTGCTTTTTTTCAACTAAATATACCACATCCGCTGGTTCTTTGCGGGACGGTATTAATTAGTAAGAAACGCGGAAAAGCAGGCAAACCTTTGAATTTGTCATTGTCCAGCCATATGCTATAATTCTATAAATAAAAGAAATGACAGTGCGAAAATGATTCTGACTATCGGTAGAATGGAGTCTTACAGATTATGAAAAAACATTTTTCAGTGACCAGAGTACTTGCCGTGCTTTTTGCCTTGATCATGATTTCTGCGTATGTTGTCCCTGCGACAGCAGTTACGTCTTACGCGTATGAGTATCAGGCAGCATGGCATGACGATATCCCGGACATGCTGGCGGCAGGTGAGTATGAAGAAGGTGTGGTCATTGCCGGCATTGATATGTCTAAAACAGCAAAGAGCGGAGATGCGGCTTCTGCGCTGGAAGAGGAAAGCCTTAAGGCTGATACAGAAGAACTGATGGGTCATAGCGGCATCTGCATTACATCAATCAGACGCGATGATATGACAACGGCCCAGCTTCTCGAACTGCTGGCATCGGATGAAAGTATCGTTTTTGCGGAACCGAATTACATAACAGGCGAAAGTTTAGATGAGATCGATGAACCGGACCCGCAGGAAGACACAGGGTCTGCAGATAACACCAAGGAATCACCGGCAGACAGTGTTCCTGCCCATGATGCTACGCCGATCCAGTGGAGCAGCAGCGATGATGTCTCTTTTACTGCGTACCAGAGCAATGGAAACGTATCTATGAATGTCCCTGGTTGGCCGGACGGCTCCAACATGGATCATGAGATCATTGTCGCAGTGCTTGACTATGCAGTGGATTTCACCAATCCTGACCTTGCTGACCGGGCATATGAGTTTTCGCCGGAACTTCAGGCGCAGCTGGGCTGTGACACACACGGATTCAATGCGACCTGGGAGTCGGAGGATGGAAAACTGGTGGTTAATGATTCCGATGACCATGGCACGCATGTTGCAGGAATCATAGGTGCTTCTTGGGACGGAAAGGGTATCAATGGAGTAGGTTCCAATGTGCGGATCGTGTCTGTGCAGATTGCAAATGAAGATGGCAAGACTTCGCTGGTCAATGCACTCAGGGGAATGAACTTCATCAAAGAAGCAAAGCAAAATGGCGTAGATATTCGTATCACAAATAACTCCTGGGGACTTGGACAGAGCAGTAAAGCGCTGGATGCTGCCGTTACAGAGCTGGGGGAAAACGGAATCCTTACCTTCTTTGCCGCAGGCAATGACGGAATGGATTTGAATAAAATTCAGGATCTTGCAGCTACGCTTGCCGATAATCCTTATGCAATCATTGTAGCAAATTCAGATGCATCCGGTTCCCTGAGTGACAGCAGCAATTACGGGACAGGCATTGTAACATTTGCTGCTCCGGGAACGGATATACTTTCCTGCATCGTTGCGGGTAAATATATTCCGCTTCTTTCAAATGAGAATTCCTTTTACGAAGATTTCGAAACAGATCCTTCTGCACTGAAGATTTATCAGATTGATGCAGAAACTGGTGAAAAGGTGGAGGGAACGGACGGGATCATTACCATCTCGGAAGATACAATGGGATTTGAAGGGAAGCACGTCATGAAGGTCCCAATCAATCACGCATACGACCAGGAAGACTGGGGAGATTTCTTCAGCACCTTCCGGATAGACTTCAGCGCGGTGGAGGGTGTAGATCTCCATACCACGGATTATTTCGGATTCGCTTTTGGCGGGCAGGATGAAACCGCGGTCATGAATGTTTCCGGATACAGCGAAAGCTTTTTCGGGCTGTGGGCACACAGAAACAGCTGGAACATTTCGGCGTCACCGATGGAAGAAATGGAACTCGGAGAGGAACCATTTATCACGATCACCTTGGATGCAGACACAGTGGATGAAGTATATTTCGATGCGATTGGCATTGGCAGTGAGCTTCATCCTTATGGATTCAAAAGCGGTACATCCATGGCGTGCCCTGCGGCGGTGGGTGCAGCAGCGGTGATTGCTTCCCGTCACTACGATGACCTGGCAGCAGGAGATGCAGATTCTGCGAAAAAGCTTGCAGGATATGTCCGGTCCAGCGTAAGGCCAATGCCTTTACTGGCCGACAAGGTAAACACGGGAGGGATCATTGACCTGACGATTGATGCAAAAGCAAGTGATCCAGCCGCACAGCCAGCGCCGGATATTACACAAGTTGAAGTTAACGGAATGGAAGTGACTCTGACAGGCAACGGATTTGGCCAGGACGGCGGAACTGTCACGACCAGAAAATATATCGTCGGAAACGAGTCTGTTGAGGTCAATTCGGAAATCAGCGCATGGAATGACACCACGGTCACGATTTCACTTGGAGAAGATTTTGAAGGAATCCTGGAAGTGGAACTGACGGCAGCGAATGGCAAAAAAGATACGATCGTACAATTTGTCAGCAAAAGCAGCAATCTGTTCGAGACGGATCACAGCACAATCAGTGATGTTGGCGATGCTTTTCAATTTGATGCACCGGATGAGGAGCATCCGAATGCAGTTCAAATCGGCGATTCTGAAAGCATGGGGATCCTGATGGGGCTGGATGGAAAAATCTATTATATGCCGGCTGTTGCCGAAGTGGAGGTGGAGCCTGCATATAAAATGCTTTGGTGTTACGATCCGGACACGGATCAGTGGACAGATGAAAACCTGCCGGATTACCCGGAATGGGTCAAGGACGCTACAGGTACAGCATATGACGGAAAACTGTATGTCAAAGGCACATTGCTGGCGGTTGATGAAAAAACCAATGTCCCTCATCTCGACGAATACGCGGAGGAATGGTACAGTGTGGTCTATTCTTATACTCCGGGTGATGACAGCTGGCAGGAATGCTCAACCTACGGAGTTTCTGCAGGGCTTTCCCTTTTCAGCACAGATCGCGGTTTGATGATGGCTGGCGAACACATTGTGAAAGAGAATCCTGAGGATGAGTATGGGCTGGCGGAGTTTTCTATTCTGGAATATGATCCTTCGACAGGAATTGGTGAAAAGAAAGGCACCTTACCGGTTCCGATGGAAGTCCCGCCGGTGGTGTATGCATTTGGCCACATATGTGTAGCTGATTCCGCCAGAGCGTTGTTTTATGTGATGAGTGATGATCCATCAGAAACGGATATCATTACGCTTCCAGCACCGATGATGGATGAGGATCTGAATCCTGACTATTTGGATCCTCAAATATTGCAGGATATCGATCCGGCTATCTATTCGATTGCAGGAGATGAAACGCAGCTCATCGTGAGCTATACAGATGTGAGGAATGGAAAGGGAGACATTTTCATTTTGAAAGATGGAGAGAACACGTTTTCTCCATATGAAAAGAGAGTCTCGGATGCTACATTGCTGGGGCCGGCATCTCTGGTCATGGATGGAAGGCTTTATGTTCTGTCGTCGTCCACTTATGAGTCGGATAAGCGTCTTTTCCGGTCAGAGCAGATTTCGAAGCAGTTTACAATTACCTATGATCTGAACGGAGGCAGCTATAATGGCAGCAGCTCCGCAATAACCGAAGTGCATTTAGAGGGAAGTGTTATTTCCATTCATGAAGCACCTCAGAGGGAAGGATATACCTTTACTTACTGGAAAGGATCCGAATACCAACCAGGTGACAGCTACACTGTGACAGAAGATCATACCTTTACAGCGCAGTGGGAAAAAGAAGGCAGTAACGTTCCTACCGGAGATAAAACCCGACTGGGAATCTGGATCACACTTGCGGTCCTGTCCGCCTTTGTGATTATGTTCTTAGCAATTTTCTATCGAAGACGGTCCTTGTAAAAAAGGAGACAGGGGACTTTCCCCTGTCTCTTCTCTTAAGTTTTGCATTAGTTTTTCTCGATCAGTCCAAACATTTCATCAAACTTCTCTTGAGAAGCATAAATGGAAAGACTGCACTTAAAGTCGCCTTTCAGAAGGAAAGCATTTATTGTTTTCGAAGTTCCGTCTTCGTCGCTATAATCTTCTATAAACACAGGATGTTCTTCACCGGCGATCATAAGGGTCTCCATTTTCAAATCGGATGTGATTCCCAGGCCTTCATTCATGCTATTTTCCAAAGCAAGTTTGTCCTGTACGAGAGCTTTTTCTGATTTCCCTTCTTCCGCTGCGGTTAGCGCCTGAATCGTGCAGGAGATACTTCCTGCGTCACCCATAAGATGGATATATACGCCTGCATATCCTTCTGAATAAGTTTGGGAAAAAGGCATGAGGTCAGTCCCGTCATCAAATAAACTTTCAAGAGTAGCGCCTTCCGGTTTATTGATTTTCAGACCGAAAAAAGGATTGATATAGGAATCCTCCGTCAGAGTTCCCGTTAATGCCTTATCATCTTCCTCACTGATATTCGTGACGGAGTCTGGGATTTCAATGGGATCCTCTTCCTCCATGCCGGATCCGGTGATGATGTCATCCAGGACACTTTCCAGGTCACTATTGTTACAAGCTGCTAAAGAAAAACAAAATACAACAAGAAGTAATAATGCTAAGATTTTTGCTTTCATTTTTATTCTGTCTGTCTCCTTTCAAAAGTATATATTTTCATCTCTTGTCCCGGTCAACAAGTTTCAACGCTATAACGGCTACCACTGCGAAAAGCACGATCATCAGTAAAAGAACGCCCCAGCACAACCAGACATTGGAGGCCACTGCATCATAAGCCGGATTTGCAGAACGCTCTGCGGTCCAATGCAGAAACAGATCGCGGTGTTCGGTTTTTTCCATATAGATCAAAAGATCCTTGAGCGGTTTTACGCCTCCGATCATGATCTCATCCTTGAAACCGACCAGCATATTCCATATGGTAACCATCGGCAGTTCATTAAAATGAGCAACGGTACATAGGCTGTCCATTCCCCAGTGAGAGATGGTTGCTACTTTGACGAAATCAGCACTTCCAAGCTCAAAAAAACCGCCGGAAAAGATCAGTTGGAAAATCAAAAGGAAAGGCATTACCGTCATTGCCGTGGTTGTTGTTCTGACAATGCAGGAGATCATCAGCCCGATCATATCGGAAGCATATGTAATAAGCAGGATCGTGATTCCAAAATCAACTATTCCCAACGGTGTGATAACGCCGGCAGCAGGAAACTGAATTCCCACGATCCAGCAAATGAGTACGGTGATTCCGGCCTGCAGAATACAGAGCAGAAGCTGGTAAAGCATATGGGCAAGAATATAGGAAGAGATATGCATACCTGCCCGATGTTCTCTCTTTACAATATCCCGTTCCCTGCAGACGACCTGGATGGAATTGAACACGCCGTTCCAGATGCACACACAGGTCAGCGCAAAGGTCCCGAAGGTCGTTCCTTCCTGCGTCACAAACATGTTGGTTCCGACTACCAGAGTGACCAGAGCGACGATCGCCGCGCTCATTGGCAGGACTTTCCAGTCACTTTGATAAACAAACATGCGAAGAAACTTTTTAAAATAAATACCAATCTGGGAAAGACGCCCACAGTATTTTATGTTTACAGTCATGATGCCTGACCTCCTTCCCTGACAGCAGCATAAGCGGCATATTTTTCAATCAGTTCATCCGCGCGGCCCTCTCCGCCTTCTTCTTTACTGTTCACACTCATAACGATCTGTTCCATGGAGTCTTTACCGAAGAATGCCCGGGCTTCATCAGGACTTCCGTAAAAAGCCAGCCTTCCGACTTTACCTGAGTCCCTGGCAAGTACAATGACTTTATCAAACAGGTCGATCACACGATCCGGCGTGTGGGTGATCACAAGTACGATCCGGTCTTCATCCGCGATCTGGCGCAGTTTCGTAAAGATCTCTCTGGAAATGACACCGTCCAGTCCGGAATCCGGTTCATCCAGAACAAACAGTTCAGGATCGGTTGCCAGTTCCATTGCAATGCAGATGCGTCGAAGCTGACCGCCGGATTTCTTTGCCACCAGACCTTCCTGACCGGAGGTTAATCCCAGAAGATCCATGACCTCAGAGATCTTCTCTCTCCGTTCTTTTTTGGAAACGGTTGTCGGAAGTTTTATCTTTGCGGCGTCATCAACGGTTCTGATCACAGAATCCTTTCCACGGATCAGATTTTGCTGCGGGACAAAACCAATCTTATATTTGACGTGTTTATAATCCTTATAGACGTTCGCGCCGTTCAGCAGAATGGTGGCATCTGCCTTCTCATATCCGATGAGAGCATTGATCATGGTGGTCTTACCGGATCCAGACCCGCCGAGCAGCAGAACCAGAGATTTTTTCGGTATATTCAGAGCAATATCTTTCAGCAGATATCGTTTTTTTCCGAAATCTCTGACAGTACGCGCATGAATCTGAACGCCCAGCCCTTCCTTGCTTAAAGCAAAAGAGGAGACATCCGCATTCGGAAGTTCTGCAGGCTTTTCCCCGGCTTCCCAGGTTTCCTCCAGCAGGACATTACCAACCGGCTGATATTTTTTACTGACGCCTATAATGATAAGCGGAAGCCAGTTTGCGACCAGCCAGAGAATGATCCAAACTTTCTTCATGTTGAAGAGCCGAAGGATCTGCAGGTAAATGCGCATTCTGTAAATAAAATAGAAAACGAACAGAACCAGCTGGATCAGCGCAATGGCGACCCCCAGTTTTCCGACACGGATGAAGAGCCGAAGGAGCAGGGTCACAAGTGTAAGCAGATCCATGATCCCGCAGAACATGCCGTCTTTGTTCATGCCGACAGATTCACCCAGACGAAAGATCCTCAGTCCGGGGATCAAGGCATGCCATCTCTTTTTCCAGTTAAGTTTGTCGGAAATGACGAACAGAGCAATTGACAGAATGATCAGGTCAAAAAGACCAATTCCAAGTACGATCCATTGATGAGACATGAATTCTTCCCTCCTAATGTACAGCAAAATTGAGGAAAACGCTGTCAATTTATTTTACACTATCTGATTGTATTTACAAACTAATATCGTAAGGTTCGATAAAATGGTATAATCAAAAAGTCAAAAGAAAAGAATAATTTTATGGGGTTTCAACAGAAGGAGTAATCAATGAAAAAAATAATCATCTGTATGCTGATCACAGTCTGTATGATACTGGGATGTGCCTGTGGAAGTTCATCTTCGCATTCGAATGACCATGGCAGTGCGGGCACCGAACCGCAAAAGGAAGCGGCGCAGACTGTAGAAAAAAACGGGGACGTATATATTTTATTCACCTCTGATGTGCACTGCGGTGTGGATCAGGGATTCGGATATGCCGGTGTAAAACAGATACGTGATTCTCTGGAAGAAGAGGGCTACACAACAATTCTTGTAGATAACGGAGATTTTATACAGGGCGAATTGATTGGAACGATGACAAAAGGCGAAACGATCATCGAATTGATGAACGCGCTGCAATATGATGTGGCAATCCCGGGAAATCATGAATTTGACTACGGTGTGGACGAGTTTGTGAGATTGACAGAGATGGCAGATTTCCCTGTCATCTGCTGCAACTTTAATAAACAAGGCGAACTATTATTTGCGCCATACATCATAAAGGAAGCAGCAGGGATGAAGATCGCGTTTGTCGGTGTGAGTACACCGAAGACGATCACTGCTTCAACACCAAAGTTTTTCCAGGATGAAAAGGGAGAATTTATCTACGATTTTATGCAGGATGAGACTGGCGAGAAGTTGTATCAGTCCGTACAAAGCGCCGTGGATGCCGCAAGAGCGGAAGGAGCGGACTATGTATACCTGTTGGCTCATTTAGGTAACGATATGGTCTGCAGTCCTTGGACCTATGCAGATGTCATTTCCAATACGAACGGGATCGATGTGGTACTGGATGGGCACAGCCATGACACCGAGCAGGTCGTTATGAAAAACAAAGATGGAAATGCAGTTCCACGTTCTGCATGCGGCACAAAACTGAATGCCATTGGGTACAGCAGGATTTCTGCAGAAAAAGGAATCGAAGAAACCAATATCTGGAGCTGGCCTAATTTGGTCAGTGCAGTCGAACTGTTCCATATAGAAAACAATATGCAGGATATTATCACAAAAGAGCTTCGGGAGATGAATGAGCAGATGGGGAAACCTATCGCACATTCCGAAGTGGTGCTGACGGTAAATGATCCAGTAGCAAAGGATGATTCCGGGAATCCAATCCGTATGATCCGGCGGGCAGAAACAAACATGGGAGATTTTTGTGCAGATGCCATCCGGTCCGTGAGAAACTGTGATATCGGAATCTTAGGCGGCGGAAATATCCGCGCAAATATAGAGATAGGGGATGTGAATTATCTGAATATCAAAGACATTTTCCCATGGGGAAATGATATAGTCGTCGTGGAAGCTACAGGAGGGCAGATCCTGGATGCGCTGGAGTGGGGCAGCAGAATGGTACCGGAAGAAAGCGGATCATTCCTGCAGGTATCTGGCTTGACGTATGAGGTAGATGTGACCATTCCAAGCAGCTGCGTGGCAGACGTAAACGGACTTTTTGATCATGTTGCAGGAGAGCGGCGTGTAAAAAACGTAACCGTTGCAGGAGAACCGATCGATCCAAACAAAACCTATACGGTAGCCAGCGTTGATTACGTTCTTTTGCTGCATGGGGATGGTTTTACTTCATTTGACGGGGCAACCCTTGTGGCAGATAAGATCAAAAAGGATGATGAACTGCTGCGTGATTACATCGTTGACACACTTGGCGGAACGATCGGGGAAGAATACGCTGATCCGTATGGCCAGGGAAGGATCACGATACTGCAATAGATTCCTGCGTTTTTGCTTTTTTACCTCTCCACATCAGCAGGTAGATCAGAACCATAAATACAATATAGGCAATCAGTTCCACCAGTCCTTTGTTGAAAGTGAAATCTCCGATCAGCAAACTTGTCAGGATCTCATATATTACCAGAACGCCGGTCAGAATAAAGAATGTCATCAACCCTTTCTTATGATACCGGTACCCTTTAAATGCATACACAACCAGTATGATAAAGATCACGATCGCAGGGATAAATTTTGCCAGTGTGATGTGAGGGATAAAATACCACATGGCAACTTCCAGTATCGCAAAGATAAAAGCGATAACAAAATGCCAGATAAATGCAACGGTAATATTTCTCTTTCTTTTCTTCTTGACGCGGATGATCGCCAGGATAATGGAGGCGATCATCTGGAGGATCAGAAACACGAGGATGATCATAAGCTTATTCACCAGACCGGAAACAGTCATGCGCACGACTTCATTATTTTCCAGCCGCATGGCTGTTGTCGGTGAATAGAACGGCTCCAGAATAGAGGACACTTCTATGTAGTCGCTTCCTTCCGGTTCGATGGCTCGGCCATCTGTAGAAGTCACGATGGTGGCCCTCTCACCGTCACTCATGAGATAGGAATAAAAATCATCCGCCTGCGCTTTAACGGTATGTCCGGTATACAGAAGACCAGTATAGGTGATCGTCTGAGGCAGTGCTGATCTGGACGTGATCTTTACCTGGATGCTGCGGTCAGCAGGAAGCGTGATCACCATTTTATCCTGCAGGCAGATCACATCCGGAAAAGAGAAAGGTTCTTCTTTTCCATTTACCAGTTCTTTCCCATCTGCGGTAATGGTCTTCAGGATCTTATCGTTGTCCATGATCTCTGCATCTACAGAGCCGTAGATCACCAGCCGGATATAGTCCGTGTTATTAGAAAACAATTCAGAGGGATTGTCTGAGGCAAACATCATGGCCAGGTATTCAAACGGAAAATGAGCGTGAAACAGGTTTGCGATCCCAAATTGGGGGTCCCACATTTCCGGAGGCAGCTTGTCTAACGAACCTTTCAGAAACTCACCCAGCAGAGAACTCAGATATCTCTGCAGAGCCTTCAGCTCTTGTCCATGTTCTTTATCATGCCGTCCATAATATGTCAGTGCTTTTAAAAGGACAGTTAGGGCGTCCATCGTTTCGTCGCTTTTTGTCATGACATCCAGGATCGCAGGCTGAAGATACTGCTTATAGACGGATGGTTCCGGAAGCAGCATCAGCAGATAATCCAAAATGGTGCGCAGATGATTGGTGATCTCAGAGTTTGTCAGCATCTTGGATCCGATCATTCCCTGATAAAGCTTATCCGCCTGCTTTATCACATCCCCGCAGTCAGAATCTGTTTCCATTGCAACCAGATACAGATCGTTTCCGTAATGCCCGTAACTCCAGTCTTCCAGAGGAACTTTCGGAACCGGATCATCTTTCTGCATGATGTTAAAGATATTCGGATAAGGGGACGGTTCTCTTGTTGTACAAGGCGTTGCAAACGTATAGGCATAAACATCATCAAAGAGGCCTGTATCTATCAGGTCTGCAGCTGTTATATTGGATGTGGCAGCAGCTCTGCTGAACCCGGTGATCCACAGTTTGACAGGACCGTCTGCCGGATGTCTTTCCATATAATCACGGATGGCAGCCTGAACCTTTTTTGACGCATCATAGAAGCCTTCCGACCGGTCTTTGTCGCCCACGGTCAGATTGCTGGCCCATTCTGCAGAATAGTTGCCGCCGCATACCGCGCAGGCAAGTACTGTAAAACCATTGATCTTTTTTGTGGCAAGGCCGTAAGCGATTGAGTCAGTTTCCGGCTCTTTGCGGTAAGTGTCTGACTCTATCTCCTCAAACCCCATGTTCTCAAAGAATTCGATCAGATAATCATCCTGCGCTTCCGGACGTTCCTTGTCACGGAAAGAAGACAAGGCCAGCCCCAGGGAAAGCCTTGCGAAATTATGATTATACTGATCAGATGGTTGGGTGAAATAGGTATCCGAGTAAGGATAGTCCCAGGAAACGTATTTCTCTAGTGTTGAAAATTGTCCGGTAATGTATCGGATGTCTGCATTATCTGTCTCATCTGCTCTGACCGTTACGGAAGAAAACCCTGCGATGAGCAGGAAAAAACAGAGCAGAATGCCCATTCGTTTTATAAGAGTCTTTCTCACAAGCAGTTTCCTTTCTGTAAAAAATGTTTAGTCATTAGTGGATCATTCTGCTTTTTATGCCTTACAGTACCAGGTTTTTCATGACTTCCTGCAGATCATCGTATTCTTCTATATGTTTGAGCTGATCCATAGCCTTCTCAATTTTATCAGATGGAAGGATGATCTGTGCATTGTTAAAGAATCTCTTATCCAGGTCTTCCTGTGTAATGCGGTATCCATCCTTGTTGGTGCCGGAAGAATAATCACATTCCGCAGTGTAAGTCTTGCCGTGTGCATCGATCTCCACCTTGGCATACCAGGACAGAGGATCCGTTTTTTTCTGCTCATAATAGCGCTCGGACCGCAGCATTTTGACTTTGCTCATAAAGCTGCGGATGCGAGGGTCTGTAAGCGCGGATTTATTCTGCCATGCCGGGCCTACTTCATAACCGTATAAAGCCATTGCTAATGTATACGGACCAGAGAACTGCGCATCCACCTGATTGCTGACTGCCATCTGGTCAGGATGGGCAACAAAGTCAGCGCTGTAGCAGCGGATCTCATCGATCTCGTTCGGCCCAAAGTGATATTCATCCATGAGCTTATAAAAGCAGTCCAGATCGGAATGCAGATATCTGCAAGCCGGATATGGCTTAAGACCCATCGTCAGCCATTTCCAGGTTTTTCCAATATCCCGGATCACCTCTTCCGGTTCCCAAACTCCCGGAATCCTGCAGTAGATGGCAGGGAAGCCATATTCACTGTCAAGCGTATAGGCATTACCCGTATAGCCAAGGGAGGCCAGCTGTGCAGCGCAGACGGCGGAGTGTGCCAGCCATGCTGCAGGGAAGTATTTGATCATTGTTTTAGGCATGGTGTTTTCCCAGTCTCTGCAGATAGGCAGAGAACAGATGCCGGCTGAAATGCCGATGCATTGGGCCAGCTGTTCACGGGAAAGGCCCAGCAGCATGCCGCATGCAACGGCAGCGCCAATGATATGTTCATTTGAATTACCAAAAACATCCGGAGTTTTGCCTGTTTCCGCCAGGCTTCTCCTCATGGCATTCATTAGGACATCAGAAAGCCGGATTGCAACTTCGCCGCCAACAGCAAGTGCTGTCAGCATTTCTTTGCCGGTGGAATGCTGCTGCTCTGCGATTGCCATAACAGCTGGCATCAGGATCGGAGGGATGTGAGGGACCGGATCGTAATCCAGACCATTCTGCAGTTCTCCGTTGGCCAGAGCAGCCGCAGCTGCACTGACTTTTTCTCCTGTGCCAAGAACGGTTGCTTCCGGAAATCCGCCTGTCATCTTGGCAAACTGTATACCAATCTTCCCTTTGTCAGATGCGATACCGCCCAGAGTGTTGCTGACTGCGTCAAAAAGCAGAGTCTTTGTGATGTCGATGACTTCTTCAGGCAGGGTATCATATGTGCGGTGCGCCTCTACAAAATCAAGAAGGGAATCTGTAACATTTACTTTATTTTCGCCCATTTTTCTTCTCCTTTAATACCTGCTTGTACTCTATATTAATAATAAATGAAGAGGGGATTATTTCAAGCAGAAACTTGCTTTGTTGCATGCCGTGGGATAGACTAAATACAAGTATTTTAAGTTATGGGGGAATAGTTTTTATGAAGTTAGAAGAGGCAAAATTAAGGCCGCCGAAAGCAACCGAACTTCTTTGTCAGAATCTGGTAAATACAAAATTCGAAGACCTCAGTGAAGATAATGTGCGCATTTTTAAAGACAGGCTTTTGGATATGACGGGCTGCATTTTTGGCGGAGCCATCGTTCCGGAAGATCAGTTTTTTATTCAGAAACTCATTGACTGGGGCGGCAGGGAAGAAGCACCTCTTTTTGCAAGAGAAGGAAAGCTTCCGATGCCAAGTGCCGTCATGGCCAACTGCATCACTGCCAGAGCAAATGACTATGGCAGCATGTTTTTCCATATCAAAAATGACAAGATCGCTTCTCATGCCGGGGAGACGCTGATCCCGATGGGACTGACTCTGGCTGCCGCTCAGCAGACTTCTGGCAAACAGTTTATTACCAACAATGTGGCAGCAGAAGATGTGACGGCCAGGATCCTGTACACCCTGCCTGTCAGATGGCCGACGGACATGCTCATGGTATCTTCCGCAGCAGCGGCACTCGCTTCCCGTTATTACAGGCTGGATGAAGAAAAGACAAAGGCAGCACTAAGTTATGCGGCATTAAACTCCACCGATCCGGCGAACTCCTATTTTGATTATTGTCAGGATTTCAAATATCACAACGGTGCCGGCGCACAGATGGGCATCCTTGCATGCGAGCTGGCCAAAGGCGGATGGAGAGGTCTGGAGGATCCTTTCTATGGGCATTGGGGACTGATCTCCATGCAGCTTCCTGTCAATGATGGAACCATCCTGCCGGATCTTTATAACGATGCTTTTGATGATGTCGGAAAGGTTTATTATACAGAGGCCAGCTTCAAACGAGGACCGGGTGGAATTCCTACCTCGTCCGCGGCATCCTGCGGCAAAGGGGTGCGCAGAAAGATAGAAGAGCATTACGGAACGTTTGATCCGGAAAATATCAAACAGTTCCATTTATACAGGACTACAAATATTGCGGATAATTATTACTGCAATCCGTTCAAGCTGAGGAATCATACCAATGCGTTGTTCAGTTACCAGTTTGCAGCTTGCTGTGCAATGCTCAATGGGGATGTCAGCGTGGCCTATGTCCAGACGCCTGCAATTCTGGATGATCCATATCTGGTCCCTCTGACGGAGGGTTCCACCATGGGCACGTTCGAGGGGGAAGGAGATGCCAAGCTCATGAAAATAGTCGTTGAGATGAAGGACGGCAGTGTGTTTGAAGATATTGAGGATTATTCCTCTGCAATGCACACTTATCCGACGCGAGAGTTTTTGCTTGGCAAATTCTGGGATCAGTTTAACACGTTTGGAAAACTCCCGAAATCAACGGGAGAAAAGATCATTGAACTTGCGGATAGAATTGAAACCCTCACTGATATGAGAGAGTATACAGACCTGCTTGTTCTTTGAAGTGATAAAAGAACAATGGGTTCAATTCTTTAATGATGAATAGACGATCAGTTCTGCGGCTTTCTTCCGAAGATTATTCTCGTATTCTTCTTTTTCTACCAGCTGCAGAGCCCCAAACGGACAGATTCTGACACAGGCAGGCTCCAGACCGTGTCTGACACGGGTAAGACAGCCATCACATTTTTCCATTTTGCCTTCTTTGTTATAGGAAGGAGCGGCAAACGGGCAGGCCATTGCGCAGCTGTGACAGCCAATGCAGTTGGTATTATCGTAAATGGTAAAGCCCGTTTCCGGATCTTTTTTCAGGCAGCCCGAAGGGCAGGCCTGGATGCAAGGGGCATCTTCGCAGTGCATGCAGGCAAGAGACATGAATGTCATCTTATCCTCAGGATTTGGACCGGATTCCAGGGTAAAGCATTGGCGGAAAGGACGATCGCCTGCGGTGACATCAATATCATTCTGATCCATGCAGGCAACAGCGCATGCAGAGCAGCCTACACATTTTCTTTTATCCAGAATAAACATATAACTCATGACTCTACCTCCGCTTTTTCAATATTACAGCGCAGCTGTTTAAAACCCGGAAATCCGGAATACGGATCCAGGAATGTATTTGGCAGCAGCAAGTTGACATTTGCTTCTTCGTATCCGTGATACAGATTGACCTGACCCAAAAGTGCAATGGCAGACAGGTTCGCTTTCACTTTGATCTTATTGGTTGCGGAACTCAGATAAACCTCATCTCCCTGTTTGATATTGAGACGGGCAGCATCTAATGGGTTGATATCTGCCATGACCTCCGGACGAAGACTTCTAAGCCACGGAACTTTGTGGAGATGGGAATGGATCGCATTTGCCTGCCTTCCGCCGGACACAAGGGTGAACGGAAATTCTTCCGGAGACTCCTCCCCAAAACCGCTGTACCACTTAGGCAGCGGATCCAGATTGTGGGAGGCAGCATATTTTGCGATCACCTCGCTGTAAAGTTCGATCTTTCCGGATGGTGTTTTTAATGGTTTGGATAAAAACGGATCCCGCTGCACGCGTTCTACCGGAACCTGCTTTGCTGCCGCTTTGGCCTGATCCAGATCGACTGGGGTTTCCCGGAAGATGTGTTTGATGCAGGCGTCATAGCCGGATTTTAAGAGATCATCATTCAGGTTCAGTGCTTTTGCGACACCGGCCATGATGGTAACGTCATCTTTGCTTTCATAAAGAGGTTCGACAGCTGGAGAACTGTAGAAGATACAGCCATTGCCGTTTGCCTTGACTTCACTTCGCTCCATGGATGTGCAGGCAGGCAGGACAACATCTGCAAGAGAGCAGAATTCTGTCCAGAAAATATCTGTGGCGGCGATAAATTCCATTTGTTTCGCTGCTTCCACAAACTTATCAGACTGCGGGTGGATCATGGTGTTTACGCCGTGACCATAGATGGCTTTCAGCGGGTAAGGATCACCGCTTTCCGCCTGTCTTACAAAATCCATGAGCTGACCTTCATCTTTCAGCTCTGTCCATACAGGAAAGCGATCTGTCCCGATACGAGGCTTATTACCCTTTGGCCTGACATCGTTCAGAAACTCTTCTTCTTTCGTAACAAAACCGGCATTCATTTCCAGCCAGGAACCATAGGAAGGATTCATACCGCCTTTTCGTGCGACACATCCTTTCAGAATATTTAAAGCAACGACAGCCCTGTGTGTCTGCAGTCCGTTGATATGGTGGCAAAGTCCATTGCTTGGCATGATGAGAGGATTTTTTGCCTCACCGATCAGCCGGGCAAGTTCTGTGATCTTTTCTGCCGGAACGCCGGTGATCTGTTCACATTCTTCCACCGTGTATTCGGAAACCATGGCTTTATATTCCTCAAAGCCATGGACATAGTTGTCTACAAATTCTTTATCGATCCAGTCATTTTTGATCAGGATCGAAGCAATTGTATTAGCCAGGTATCCGTCGGTGCCGGATTTGATCGTGATCATGATATCGGCCTTTTGTTCGTTTGGCGTGACCCGTGTGTCAATGTTAACGACCTTTCCGCCTTTTTCCATGTAATTGAAAAAGTTACGGCCATTCGGGAATCCGCTGATCATGTGGTTAGCAGACCAGCCGACCAGAAGGTCCGGGCCTCCCGGCACGTCTGCACTCATTTCATTGCCAAAAGCAAGCAGATAACTCATTACTTCAGCAGTATGGCAGGTGCTGGATTCCGTCATGTAGTTTTCTGTACCAAAACTGAATGCAAGACGGTGAAGCCATGGGCGGTACCACTTTGGATAGCCGGTCATAAAAGCAACAGCATCGGCACCATATTTTTCTTTCACATTATTCAGCCCTTCCGCGATCAACCGGAAAGCCTCTTCCCAGGTGATCGGTTCAAATTCATCAGAGCCGCGCGGACCGATCCGTTTCATCGGATGCTGGATCCTGTCTTTGCGGTAGAGATATTGACGGTTGGCGGCACCTTTGGTGCAGAGGGCACCGTTGTTAGGACCGAATCCTTTTGTCCCTTCGATCTTGATCACTTTTCCGTCTTTCACATAAACATCCAGCCCGCACTGCGGTCCTGGGGTGCAGATGTCGCAGACCGAATGTCTGATCTCTATCCCTGTTTTTTCGCATGGGATCTTGGCGCGCAGTAATTCTTTTACATCTTCACTCATGATTTTTTGTCTCCTAGTAAATTGATCAACTCCGCTGGCAGCCCTTCAGCAAGAAGCATACCTTTTTGTGCCGGCGTCAGATTGTCATCGCCATGTAAAAGGCGTTTCGTCAGATGGCTCTTCAGAATGCCGCTGATCCGGTACTGCCCGAATATATTCATACTGTTCAGCTGGTCTGCATCCATACAGACTTCCACAAAGAAGTCTTTTCCTGCAAAACACCGATGTTCTCCCGGAAGGGTAATATCTCCCAGACTGATAAAATCCATATCCATAAAATGCGTAATGTTATGAAGGATATTTCCGTAGTAGAAAGCCGTTTTTCCGGCCATGTTTCTGCCGGCGCATTCTCCCTGGGCGCTGGCATTGGCCCACAGACCGATCACGGAAGTTTCTCCGGTCTGGAGGTTTTTTCCTTCGCAGCAGTCGCCCGCTGCAAAAATGCCGGGAACATTTGTCTGCATCTGTTCATCGACGATGATGCCTTTGCCGATCTTCACTTCTGTTCCCTCAACTGCCTTAGTGTTAGCAACTAATTGGATATTGGCGTGAACTCCGATGCAAAGACAGATACAGTCGGCTTCCAGTGTGCGCCCGTCAGAGAGTTCCACTGTATTTGGCCTGATAGCTGCAACCTGAGCATCATAGATCTGTTTTATCCCGAGATCGTTCAGCTTCTCCTGGATCATCTCTGCGACATCCGGATAGGCGGCAAGAGGAAACAGGCCAGATGCCCCGTCGATAAGCGTTGTTGGTATCCCTTTCCGGTAAAAAATCTCGGCTGTCTTGATTCCTGCCATAGAGGCTCCGATCACAACAGCCGTTTTCACATTTTCTTTTTCAATATAATTACGCAGATTTTGTGCATCTTCCAGTGTACGCATCAGAAAATATCTGCCGGCGTTTTCTGTAAGAGAAGCAGGTACAATTGCGCTGGCACCTGTTGCAACCAGAATAGAGTCGAACGGCTCCCTTTTTCCATCTGCAAGTTCTATTTCTCTTTTGGCAGCATCCACATGTGCTGCTTTTGTTTCACTGCGCAGCTCAAGCTGAAGGTCCTTTACGATCTCATCCATGGAACCAAAAGGAAAAGTGCCTTCCAGGGAGAGCATATCCGATGCATAATAAGTACTCAGCATGGGATTAAAAGGAGGATCCGCGGTGTCACTGTAAACAACGATCTTTCCATCTGGGTCATTTTTCCGGATAGCTTTTGCTGCATGATATCCTGCGCAGCCAAAGCCGATAATTGCGTAGCTTTTCATTTCTGTCGACTCATTTTCTTTATCAGATTCAATTTGGAATGTTCACTTTTTATTTATTCTAACATATTTTTTTCTGTAATGGCACCGTGCAGTTTTTTAGTCAGCAAGATCACAAAACTGGTTGCGGGGTACTATTTCTGGCGGTATCATAAAGAAACAGAAATATAGGTTTTCGAAAAAGAGAACATTTGTAATGAAGTTTAAAAGTACAAAAAGAACATTTTTGTTAAGAGGAAGGGATATTGATGCCTGTTCCGCATTTCTGGAAGAAGCGCTGGGAGAGAGCGGAGTGGAAAGACAGAACCAGCTTAGGATCCGCTTGACCATAGAAGAACTGCTGCTGCGCTTTCGGGAACAGTTCGGTGAAGATCATCCATTCCAGATTTCCCTGAACTGGCGGTTAGGAAATCCGAATCTGGCAGTGGAACTGGAGGGGATAAATTTCAATCCGCTTATAAAACAGGAGAATGATCAGGAGGACGGGAACAGTTCTGTATTGAATACTCTGGGTATCCGTCCGCAGTTCTATTATGCCGGAAACCGCAATATCATCCGGATCGGCATTCCGACACAGAAGATGAATCCGATCCTTCGGTTAGCGATCGCCCTTGCGATCGCGCTGGTCATTGGACTTCTGGTAAAGCACTTTCTTCCTGAAGCATCCATTGCGATCCCGGGCAGCTGGCTGAAGCCGGTATTTGATCTTTGGACGCGCAGCCTGAATCTGATTTCAGGGCCGGTTATCTTTTTCATGGTAGTTACGACTGTGCTTAGTATGAAACGGCTGTCGATCAAAGGGGCTAGCAGCAAACTGATCGTGGGAAGATATTTTCTGATTTCTGCAGCGATCTCTGTATTTATAGTCGTGATCGCTTCGTTGATCCAGCATGTGTCGATCGCCAGCCAGCCGCTCAACAATGTAACGGTAGCGGAGGCTGTGGATTTCTTTTTCCAGTTTGTACCTGCCGATATCATCAGCCCATTTATAGAGGCCAATACACCGCAGCTGATCTTTATGGCGCTGATATTGGGGGTCATGCTGAATATTTTGCGTGGACAGGTGCCAAACCTGATCAGGATCGTACACCAGATCAATAACGTTTGTCTTCTGATGGCAGAATGGGTCAGTTATCTGGTACCGATCTTTACCTGCCTGCTTCTGGGACTGGAAATCATAGAAGGCCGGCTGAATCTGTTTTTAAGACTCTGGCTGCCGCTTGCCATGTCTATTGTGTTAACTGCTGTTGTGCTGCTGTTCTCGATCATTAGACTTTCTCTGACAAAACATGTGCCGATCAAGGTCCTTCTTTCCAAAATGAAACGGCCATTCCTGACAGCTCTAAGGAGAGGTTCTATCAGCGCTTCCTACGGAGAGACAGAATACTCCTGTACAAGACAGCTGGGCATTGATCACGATTTTACAGAGGTCAGTCTTTCCAACGGAATTGTTCTTTATATGCCGATCAGCATTCTGGGAACTCTGGTATTTTTCGTTTGGATCGCTTCTATCTATCAGGCACAGGTTACCTGGATCTGGTATGCGATCGCTGCTTTGTTTGCCGCGATCCTGATGGAAGCAGCACCGCCGGTTCCAGGCGTCAGTCTGCTTGTCTTTATGGTGATCTTTAAAATGCTGAATATACCGGAAGAAGCATTGATCCCGGCAATGGTCTTTGATATTCTCTTTGGAATTATATCAGCAGCTGCGAACCAAATGCTTCTGCAGGTGGAAATGGTAAATCAGGCAAACCGGATGGGATTGCTCAATCGGGAAATATTGAAAACTCCACTGAAAAAACAGAGTTGATCTGTTACCCCCGGAAGATACCAAACAGGCCGACACGGTTTTTCGTGCCGGTCTTTTTGTATATATTGTGGATGTGTTTTTCAAAGGTGGATTTGGTGATGCACAGTTCATCCTGTATCGCAGGATCGGCAATCCCGTTCAACATCATAGTGATGATCTCTTCTTCCCGACGGGTAAGAGCATAGTCTGCAATAAATGCTTTCGGAACAGAAAAGCCCGGCGCATTCGGGTCTGTCTTAAAGCCTCTGTACCGGGTTAAAAGACGAAAGAGTTTTAATTCGATATGCACTTTCAGCAGTTCCATTATGAACAGTTCCTTCTCTGTAAAATCTTCGTCTTCTTTTCTGCGGTAAAGACCGATCATCCCCAGCTTGATATCATTGCG